>JAJDBZ010000561.1 GCA_029261095.1 Candidatus Omnitrophota bacterium
AATCCCGGCCGTGCGGCTTACCTCGCCTCACTGATGAGAATCGGTTCCCTTCAAAGCCGAGGGGTGGACGAAGACGGGGACGGAGAATCTGGCTCCCCAGTTTTCAATTCGTTAAAAACTTCCGACGCAACCGACAATAATCTTAACATGCTAATCGACGAAGGAATCGATGAGGAACCGCTCAACGGGTTGGACGACGATGCAGACGGTCTCATCGATGAAGATATTAGTTTTGTCCCCACCCTTCTAGTGATCGACGAAGAGGTCATGAGCTTCTTCGTGGATGGAGTAGGCGGCCGATTCGGAGCCTATGACGAGGATATCGATTCTCTATTCCACGATTTCAACCACAATGGCGTCTATGACGATGGGCGAAATGACAGCATCACTCCCAACCGCGATGAGTATTTAGGAGCCATTGGGACCTCGCCACTCGTTCAGGGAGATCCCTACCACACTTCCTTCGTTTATCCCGTAGACGAAGACCTCGACGCGGAACTCGAAGACGGGAATCCACTGACTCCGCCTCCCGCCAGCTTCGATGGGATTGATAACGATGGGGATGGATTTACCGACGAAGGTTACAACGAAGACGTGAAAGATCAGGTCTTCGGCGACCCTCGATTGTTCCGCAATAGTTTTCCAAAGAACGGGTTCGTCCAGAGGGGAAGCCTCTGGCTCGATTTGAACAACAATTCCCGCCTCGACCCAGGAACCCGGGGTAACGCCGCTGCTGGTGGCGATGACTTCCCGAGCCAGGTCGGGGCCCTCAACACTCCGTTTCATGTCGTCGTTGTCCAAAATGATCCGGACCACTATTTCTTCCAAGCCTCAATTCCAGGCGAAGCTGGGACCGGTTTGGGAGCGCTCATCCCCCAACACACCGACGCAAGATACGACTTCTTTTATGGGTTATCGATTCCCGCGGACATGCCGATCGGTCTGGATTTTCAGGTCTCCATCCTGCCTGGAAGCATTAACTACGCTTTCGACACTCGGCCAAATTTCAATCCTGGCACACTCAGGTATCCCAATGCTGGATTCCCCGATGAGTACGTGGAACGATACCCAGCGATCGGGTTGCTGTCCGGAGCAGCGCTGGGCACCCCGGCTGTGTCCTCAAGTTACGAGATCACCAAACGGCAGTTTGCACATCTGGAGATGTTCGACGCGATGGGTTACAAGAGTCCGCTCGAGCGAGCTGGCGGGTTCAGAGGATTGCCGTACCTTGATACAGGTGGAGATCCGACACCGGTTATCGCATTGAACATGGCCGATGGTGTGGGTACCAGCGAGGGCGCGCTCGGCCTGACCGACGACCCCGCTGGCGGTGTGAGCGAGTCGTTCTCTGTCCTCAACTCTATTCGTGTGAACTTCGATCCCATCCAACTCGATGGAGGTTTGTTCGACCCGACTGGTAACGCTGGAGACCTTCGCCCACTGAGCGACCAGATTTTCACCGACCCGAACACCAACCAGTTGTTCGCCGATTCCGGCGTATCCCTTTATCTTGATAACAAGAGCACCGGTGGAGGCAGCGAAATCGGTGCATTCGACCGGACGGATATTCCGGTGGAACTCAATCTCGAGACTCTGGTCTGGAACGAGAATCCAGACGATCCTGTCGCCCGCGCTGGCGGCTATTACGTGGTGCTCAAACCAAAGGAAGGCATCTCGCTTCCGAACACTGATTATTACGAGCCGCCTAATCAGCCGATTTTTACCCACGACTTCAACCGCGGCTACGATCTGTTCGTCTGTGTCCGAACCAGCCCTCAGGCCGGTGCAAGAAACACTTTTAGAGCATTCGTCAGACCTGGCGACATCAGCTTCGTGAACGGTTTCAACTCCGTGGGGTCTGAACTGACCACCTCCACTTACACAATCAATCCACCGACGATCTTTTGCGATGAACCCTCGGAAGATATCGACCTCATTCCCAACAGCAATTCAACCAATGTTGTTTGCTTTAATCTTTGGGATGCGAACAACACTTTTAACGGGACACCCGCGAAACTGTCGACATTGAGTCTGAGCATCGACAATATCGGGAATGATCTCCAATTCACTCCAACCGATCTCCTTCCATTAACCGGTGCGATCACTCCGAACATTCCGCTCGATCCAGCCGAGGATAACGACAACAACTCATCCACGTTCGCCATTCCAGATGGAATCGATAACGATAACGATGGGCTTACAGATGAGGGCCTCAACAACTCTCTCATTTTCGATCCCTTCCGCTACACCAGTCTGTCCGGTGTCGCACTCTTTAGGGATATGCCGAATAGCGACACTAACGGTGGGTTCGATGATCCGCTGGACCCCAATGTCATCAACCCAGACCTCCCCGTGTTCTTGTCGGGGAGTGAGCAGTTCGCCTTCCCTGTTGGGATCGAAGCCTATTTGACCTTGGCACTCGACCACGATCCATTGGACAACCCCGGCCCCGGGAGCCCTGGTAAGGGCGATCCGGTTGATCCCGATCCATTCGAGACGCTTCCGATCGATGACAACGGTCTGAATTTTGGTGGAGACTATTTCGTCGTCATCCGTACTAGTAAGACCATCAGCCAAGACGACGACTTCCAGATCCGTTTCGAAACCAACTTCCAGAATGTAGACTCACAATTCTTCACATCGGAAGAAATTGTCGGAACGCCTTTCGGATTCATGCCAGGGTTCACCCAGGGGACAGCCCCGGTCTTCCCCTTCCGTCAGCCCTACCAGTTCGACCCATTGATTAACGCCACACTTGGAGGCGGCGGAGTTGCCCAACAACCGACATCACCAGGAAACCTTGATATCCCGGGATTGGGTCAATTCCTGATCGACACGCCTTTCGATCTGTATGAAGGATATTACGATACGAATTCTGTGACATTAACCAACACGGAAGATGGCAGCGATGTTCCGACATTATCGTTCCTTTTCCCGAGGCAAGAGAATTCAACCAGTTTCGATGACAGTCTTCTCCCAGGAAGTATCTTCCTTCGATGGAACGATATCGACGAGGACAACCCAGATGCATTGGTGTCCCTGGTTTACTTCCCCATCGTTGAGGATCAGTTCCTAGGAGAAATCATTCCGATCTCTCCGAACGATTCCCGGTTTGATTTCAACCAGCTCATCGGAGTCCGTCGCTCGTTTAACCTGGGTGAGGAACTCGACGACTTCGAATTGCTTCCTTATGAAGACGAGTTGCTGTCTGACGACAATGAGAACGTGAGCCCAATCACGGGTCTCGGAAACGACATTTTCACCTGGGATGCTCGCCTGGTTCCCGATGGGATCTATCGAGTTGGAGCGATCCTCGATGACGGGCAGAATCCGATCGGTATCGCTGTTAGCGGTCAGATCATAATCGAAAATAACAGACCGGTCTTAGAACTGACCCAACCCTAAGGGAGTCGAGGCTGAATGAAGCGAATGAGGAAACGGACGAATTGCATGAGAATTCTTCTATCTAATCTCCTGATCGCATTAGCGTGCGTAGCCTTTCAGGGTCCCTCGGCG
>JAJDBZ010000562.1 GCA_029261095.1 Candidatus Omnitrophota bacterium
ACCTCTGAATCCAAGCGAAAAGCACCACGGCAGTATCGACCCCTTCGTCTCTTAGTGTCTCATCATCCCGCAGCAAGCGTAAGATTTCGGAGAGATGTTCCAAACTGAATGATTCAGAGAGAGCGCTAAAGTCTCCGGGCAGTGTTTTTCCCGAGAAAGAATTTTCGAATTGGCTGGTGTCATTGTTCTCTTCGATTTGAATGACCTTATACCAATAGTCTTCGTCATCCATTAATCCACTATCAACTGTCGACGTTCGTTGTGTCGCAGACACTTCAGAAACGGGTTGGTAGACACCAAACGGTTCAGGACTACTTTCTACGCGCCATCCGACTATGCCATCAGTTGCATCGGCATCCCAGCGAACCAAGATCTGGGTCGGAGACAGCGAACTTGCTCGACCGTTACGAAGGCGCTTCAACGTAGTCCCAGTGAACTCACCGGTTAAGGGAGTGGCGCTTATGACATTACTAGCACCCTTTTGAGGAACAAATAATTCAAAGAGCGAATATTGATACTCCGTGTCTTCTTGAAGTTCGATATCGACAAATTCGGTAACACTAGTCGGAACTTCGGCAAGAAAGGGAGATTCCTCACCAATCCGTCTCTGAATCTGATATCTATTAAAATTGACCCTTCCTGACGGTTCCCAATTCAAGAGAGTCGCATCTGTGGTCTGGTCGACAACTTCTCCTCTGGTTCGTGCGTCAACCGATACATTTGAGACTTCGAACTCACTTGTGGCACCCGCGATAACGAAACCTGATTCCGTAATCGCGCTCGCTATCTGGACCGTGTACACTCCCGGTTCGGTTGCAAAACCGATTTCGCTAGATCCTAACCAAGTGGTCGCGCCTTCCCATCTGAGTGGGAATATATCGAACTGGCTGTATGGGGGGTTCGGTCCATATGTGATGAATGGAGTTGTGGAGGTATCCATCGCAACAGAAAAAATGAACTGAAAAATGACCGTCTGCCCCAGGAAGACAGGATTAAATGTGTTCGGATTCACGCTGACCAGCTGCGGTATGGGGGTCGTGGTAGGTGTCGACGTTGCGGTAAAGGTATTCGTTGGAGTAAACGTATCGGTAGGGGTATCCGTTGGTGTCGGAGTTTGGGTATCGGTGAAAGTCCGAGTGAAGGTATAAGTCGGGGTATCCGTTGAGGTGTCGGTCGGAGTGGGTGTTTCAGTTGCGGTAAAGGTGTGAGTAGATGTGTGAGTTGACGTCTCCGTAGGAGTGTCTGTTGAAGAAGGAGTACTCGAGGGTGTTTCGGTTTCAGTCGGAGTCTCAGTTTGAGTGTGGGTGTTCGTATATGTTGTTGTGAATGTCGGCGTGAACGTGGGCGTTGGCGTGGGTGTAGCGTTTATACAAACAAGGTAATTTCCCATTTCGATTGAGGCCGAATTAACCCAGATCGTGTAAGTTCCAGCCTCACCATTAGGGAAAAACCTTTCCTCCAAAGAACCATCGGTCAGATTGATGTCGGATCGATTTCCATCCGGAAACCCTGGCGGTTCAAAAACTATCAAGTATTCGTCAAAGTCGGGGGATTCCACAGTGATTCTCAATCCTCCGCCAGGCCAATTCAACAAGAAACTATCAAAGAGCGTACCGTCCATCAGTTTGTCATCATCCTCGGATAATTCTTCGTTCGCGCACGTTTCAGGATCTAGCATCTCTGAGTCTACTGTTCCTTTGGAAACCGGCTCTCGTCGGTGAATTTGCATCTTTACATCGGTTTGATTTGAGCGTAGGGGATTAGATGATTGAACTGGAACTCCTAAACAAAACACTGGTGTAAGAGTGCCGATGAGGCAAAATAAAACAAGAAATCGGTTCTTATTGATTACCATAAGTTCAATTAGTATCCCTGAAATATCGTAAAGTGGCGCCGAACAATTCCGTAGCCGGATTAGAATTGCCAGTCCTTAACTCTACTAGTGTTTTCAGCAGATTGGGATGACGATAGATCTTATCGTCCAAAGTCGGGGTAGGTGTCGGAGTTGGTGTGACCGTAGCAGTTATAGTCGCAGTGTCCGTAGCCGTATTCGTGGGCGTGGGAGTCTCCGTTGCGAAATCCACTTGGAACTTGAAAGAGGTGTCATCCGGAAGGATGTAGCCCTTTTCCGTACGTGTACCCGATAAACGGATGGTGTAGACTCCGTCCGGATGACTCTCATCAAGGTCGATTCGCCCTCGCCATTCGGTCGGGCTTCGCCATCCTTCGCTACTCACAATTCCAAAATCGTAGGGTGGGAATAACCCATATGTGGCCGCAGTTTTGCTCTTGGTGTCCATTGGATGTGTGAATATAAAACTGAATGCTTGTGGGCCGGGAACGAAAAAGGGAGAAGGATTCGACCTGACATTGTCAAGTCGCGGTGAGAATTGAGTGGTACAGGAAGGACCCGTTGAATTAATCCATGGTGTGCAGTGAATCGATAAACCTGTTTCGTGAGGAAAGATCGAAGTATCTTGGTTGCCCTTTATTCCATCGCAAATGTTACCAAGATGACAAAAATCGATAGGAATGCCCACATTTTCGGAACAGGGAAGCAAGAACTCATCTCCACACACGATGCAGTAGAAATTCTGGGTCCCCGTCACTATTAGTCCACCTCCTGTCACATTGGTCCACCCGAGGACTCCGTCAGATGACAAATCGATACAATTCGTGATCTCCAATGTGATTGCTGTCAGGACCCTCTCACAATCCGTCGGTCCAGTTGTGGAAATGTATTGGTTACAGTCGATGTTGCATTCAAGGAGAAGATTCTCATTATTCGATTCGATTGAGGAACAACCCGTTTCACAAAGGCTTCCCGAGTGAAACTTGAGTTTAAAAGGTTCCAGAAACTCTCCTTGGAGCCCTATTCCTTGGGTACAAGATATTGTCAGGGTGGCCGAATCCACTATTGACTGGGCCTGACAAGCCACCACACACACACAAAGAGCGCAAAATAAGAGTTTATTCCTCGGAATATTCATTGCCCTTTCTGTCACTGTAAAGCAATTTGAAACAGATTTTACTTATTTTCCTAACTGTTTTTCAAAACCAAACTAATTACAAGCTGCACGGGAAACCCGCTGATGATTCGATATTGAGTTCAGTTCGCGCCGGGAGCTGGGAATTACTCTTGACACTGAACTTCTCGGCCCAGACATCATAGATGAACCATAATACGCCTGCTCCTTTATCTCTACAACGTATTTGGAAATTTCTCTGCAAAAAAGATCTCCCGAAGAGGAATCAGGTATTGTGTCGATGTAGATTTTGCTTGGAGTTCAGGCTGTGGCGGTCCAGACTAGGCAAATGTCATCGGCGGTTCCACGCTTCCGGTCGGGGCCGTCGCTGAGGACTTTGAAACCCTTCTTGACTGGCTGGTAGCGGTACTTGTTCTGCCAGGGATCCTCGATCGGAGACTTGAATTGACTCTGGAATTCTTGGCGGACGAATCCTTCGAACCTTTCT
>JAJDBZ010000563.1 GCA_029261095.1 Candidatus Omnitrophota bacterium
GACTCCGGCATCGGGTTCGACGGTCTCGGGAGAGTAATGCAGGTGATCGAATATCGTCTTCCGAGCCTCTTCCGACCACGCTTCGAAATCTCGAAACTCATCGTTCAACCAGGAGAGCGAGAAGGTCGAATGACTCTCGAGGCTTTTCAGAAATGGGGTCTGGTTCCCGAAAGGGTTGGGTTTGATTTCAGTCATTACGCTGGAATTGGATACCCATTTCTCCTCTCTTGGAAGGGGCCTTCTCCTCGATTGTGATACCCAACTTGGTGGGATCTCACTGATGAAGATCAACTGAATTCGGCAAGATTGACTTGGTTTGCCGACCATGTAGACTCGAAAACTCTTGATTTTTCGGGACCTATCAATCTTTCCATTAGCCCCGATCCGAGGAAAAAACGACAAAAGGAAGCGGACCCCGTCCGCGATAACCATGACGAAAAAAGCACTCATCACTGGTATTACTGGCCAAGATGGATCCTATCTGGCCGAGTTACTCCTTGCTAAAGGATATGAAGTTTATGGAATGATCCGCCGCTCGAGTTCGTTCAACACCGCGCGACTCGAACACATCTACAGCGACCCTCATGAATCCGGATCCCGCATGCACTTGGTCTATGGAGATCTCAATGATGGGAGCCGATTAAATCACCTGATTCGGACCATTCAACCCGACGAAATTTACAACCTCGGCGCGCAGAGTCATGTCCGAGTCAGTTTCGATGTCCCTGAATTCACCGGTGATACCACCGGCTTGGGGGTGCTTAGACTCCTCGATGCCATCCGTGAAACCGATCATGATTGCAAGTTTTATCAAGCCTCATCTTCGGAGATGTTCGGAAAAGTTCATGAGGTTCCTCAGAAGGAGACCACTCCCTTCTATCCGCGCAGCCCTTACGGAGCCGCGAAAGTTTATGGACATTGGATCACAGTCAATTACCGAGAGAGCTACGACCTCTTCGCTTGCAGCGGAATTCTTTTTAACCACGAATCCCCGCGTCGCGGCGAAACTTTCGTGACACGCAAAATCACTCGCGCGGTGGGGCGTATTGTCCATGGGCTGCAAGACAAGATCTTTCTTGGAAACCTGGACGCCAAACGGGATTGGGGGTTCGCCGGAGATTATGTCGAGGCGATGTGGTTGATGATGCAACAAGATCAACCCGACGATTACGTCGTCGCGACCGGCGAAACTCATTCTGTCAAAGATTTTCTTGTCGAGGCCTTTAAGCATGTCAACAAGAATTGGGAAGACCATGTCGAAATCGATCCCCGTTATTACCGTCCAGCCGAAGTCGACCTCTTGCTCGGGGATTCTTCCAAGGCGAAAGAGAAACTGGACTGGGAACCTAAAGTCGATTTCCCCGGTCTGGTTCAGATGATGGTCGATCACGACTTGAAACTTGCGGAGAAAGAAGTGGCGGCGAAGTAAAAGGAAATGGCAATCGTGTAGGGCGGATTAGGACGAAGTCCGTAATCCGCCAAGTCGTCTGTAAAAAACTATGATCAAGACAGTTGGGTTCATCATGGCGGATGACGCATTCGATAATCCGCCCTACACTTCTCCACCCGTTTTGTCGAAGGAAGCAATCCGATTATCCCCATGACTGACTTCTGGAAACAGCAACGTGTTCTCGTTACCGGCGGCGGCGGCTTCCTCGGATCGTTTGTCATGGAGGGCCTAAAGAACCGTGGCGCGGGGGAAGTCTTTGCCCCACGGAGCTCCGAATACGATCTTCGCAAAGAGGCCGACATCGACCGTGTCTATTCGGAGACCCGACCGAGTTTGGTTCTGCATCTAGCGGCCTC
Organism: Candidatus Omnitrophota bacterium; assembly: GCA_029261095.1. Classification (GTDB taxonomy): domain Bacteria; phylum Hinthialibacterota; class Hinthialibacteria; order OLB16; family OLB16; genus JACKFH01. The sequence continues at coordinate 1,807 of JAJDBZ010000563.1, forward strand.
GGTCGGTGGCATTGGTGCGAACCGTCACCACCCCGGCAAATTTTTCTATGAGAACCTCATCATGGGGACTCAGCTCATCGAATGGGCGAGGAAAAACGAGGTCCCGAAGTTTGTCTCTGTTGGCACTGTCTGTGCTTACCCGAAGTTCACCCCGGTTCCGTTCTCGGAGGAGGATCTCTGGAACGGATACCCGGAGGAAACCAACGCCCCCTATGGATTGGCAAAGAAGATGCTTCTGGTTCAATCGCAAGCCTATCGCCAGGAGTATGGATTCAATGGAATCTTCGTCCTACCTGCCAACCTGTATGGTCCCCGCGACAACTTCGACCCGACCATCTCGCATGTTATTCCTGCTCTCATTAAGAAATGTGTCGATGCGCAAGAGGCAAAGAAGGATTCGATCGAGGCCTGGGGATCGGGGATGGCATCGCGGGAATTTCTCTATGTCGAGGACGCCGCCGAAGGAATTCTCCTCGCCGCCGAATATTACGATTCCCCCGAACCGGTAAACCTTGGAACCGGTAACGAGATCAGTATCTCCGAGTTGGTAAAGAAGATCTTCAAAGCGCTTGGATTCAAAGGAAAAGCCAAATGGGACACTTCTCAGCCGGATGGCCAACCTCGCAGGTCTCTGGACATCTCCCGCGCTAAGAAATCGTTTGGCTTTGCCGCTAAGACATCCTTTGATGAGGGTCTGAAAAACACGGTGGAGTGGTACCTCGAAGCCCGCGCCAAAGGAGCCGTCGATTGAATCGCGAGATCAACCCTTCCGGTGAAGCGCGGCGGTCTTACTTCGACCGACTCGCCGATAAAGAAATCCCCTTCGGGTTCTTTCGAAAGTTCTATCGAAAAGAACTCGAACGTTATCACCGGCGCTGGATTCCGGAGAATGCCTCGGTTCTTGAAATTGGGTGCGGGAAAGGCGATCTCTTGGCCTCGGTTAAACCCAATCGCGGAGTTGGAATCGACTTCTCCGAGGCGATGATCGAGGTTGCCCGAGACCGGTACCCGAACCTGGAATGGAAGGCGATGAATGTGGAGGACCTCGACCTCGAGGAGACCTTCGATTATGTCATCTTGTCCAACCTCGTCGGGGATCTTCCCGATGTTCAACACGCCTTCGAGCAGATCCACAAAGTTTGCCGCCCCGATACGCGAATTCTAATCACTTTCTATAATCAGCTCTGGGAACCCTTGCTGAAACTCGGCGAAACCCTCGGGTTTAAAACACCTCACCCGATGCAGAACAACCTTTCCCTCGCCGATCTGGAAAATCTGCTGCTCCTGACCGATTTCGATCCGATCCGAAGCGGGTACCGTTGCCCGTTTCCCATGTACATCCCTCTGGTAACACGGTTCCTCAATGGACTTCTCTCCATCATTCCAGTTCTGCGCTGCCTGGGGTTGGTCATCTACTTCATCGCGCGACCCCAACCCAAGGGAGAACTGGCGGATGAGAATCCATCGGTGACCGTGCTCATCCCAACCCGTAACGAAAAAGGGAACATCGAGGACGCGGTCCGTCGCACACCGGACATGGGATCTCATACAGAAATAATCTTCGTCGATGGCAACTCAACCGATGGCACCCCGGAAGAAATCGAAAGAGTCATGAACACAGTCGGGAAGGACCGCGACATCCGTTTCATCCCCCAAGGCGATGGCAAAGGGAAAGGGGATGCCGTTCGAAAGGGTTTCGCCGCCGCGAATTGCGATATCCTAATGATCCTCGATGCCGATCTCACTGTGCCTCCGGAAGATCTCCCGAAATTCTACCAGGCTCTTGTCTCTGGGAAGGGTGAGTTCGTCAATGGCACGCGTCTAGTTTATCCGATGGAGAAACAGGCGATGCGTTTCCTCAATTACTTGGGAAACCGATTTTTCAGCGCGGCTTTCACTTGGATACTGGAACAAAGATTTCGAGACACTCTGTGCGGAACCAAAGTTCTGACCAAGGAGAACTACAACAAGATTGTCGCGGGTCGGTCCTATTTTGGCGACTTCGACCCCTTTGGCGATTTCGACCTCATCTTCGGCGCCGCCAAACTCAATCTGAAAATCATCGAAGTCCCCATCCGGTATCGAGACCGCACCTACGGGACCACCAACATCAGCCGTTTCAGTCATGGTTGGCTCCTTCTGAAAATGCTTCCCATCGCTTTCCGAAAACTGAAATGGATGTGAGGTCTCGATGATGAACCGTATCAGTCACGAGATCGAACACGGGAAAAAGATTGTCGATGACGCTGAATTCTACTGGGGGTGGGGGACACCCGCCGGCAAGGAAAGACTTCGCCGTCGCGCCGACATGCTGATCGAGTACGGCGAACTGGAGGAGGGGAAGACAGTTCTCGAATTGGGTTGTGGGAAAGGCCTTTACACCAAAGAGCTCATCAAAAGCGGAGCCACCCTCGCCGCCATCGACATCTCATGGGATCTCCTCAAAGCGGCCGAAGAGATCGCCGAAAAACCGGATTATCTGGTCGGCGATGGCCATGGCCTCCCCTTCGCCGACAACACCTTCGATTCGGTCGTCGGTGTCTCGGTTCTGCACCACCTCGAAGTGTTCGAAGTGATCTCCGAATCGGCCCGTGTCCTCAAGCCCGGAGGCAAGTTTGTCTTCAGCGAACCGAACATGCTCAATCCCCAGATCGCCCTCCAGAAAAACATTCCTTTCATCAAAAAGTTATTGGGGGACTCTCCGGACGAGACCGCCTTTCTGAAAGGGCCGCTCCGAATTCTCTTGGAATCCATTGGTCTCGAGGTCATGGATATCACTCCCTTCGATTTTCTCCATCCCTGGGTGCCCAAACCTCTCATAGGTTTTGTGGACAAGACCGGTCGGTTGATCGAAAGAATACCCGCGTTGCGGGAGATTGCCGGATCGCTCATCATCGTAGCCCGAAAGCCATGACCGAGGGAGACACCGCGCATCGAGAGGAGATGGCCCGCACAACTCGCGAGTCGGTCATTTACCTGGCTTCAAAATTCGTCCCCTTCCTTTGCAACCTCCTCTTCATCAAGTTTTACACGGGCTACTTCACCCAAGAGGTCATTGGCCAATACGAAACGATTCTCGCTCTCGCCATGATGCTTTCCAGCCTCGCTGTCGGCTGGCTTCAGATTTCTCTTCTGAGGCTTTATCCAAAATATCGATTAGAGGAACGGACCGGAGACCTGATGTACTCCATCGCCATCGGTTTTATTGCATCTGTTGCCATCACATTTCTGGTAGGCGGAATCCTCTGGGCTTTTAGTGGAACCGATTGGGGGACTGGACTCTCTCTTGATCTCCTCCCCTGGGTCGGAATACTGTTCCTATCCAACTGTCTCTTTATCCTGACTACCACCCTATTGCGGGCCAAACGGTTCCCCCTCCGATTCTCGATCGCGAGCGCCTCTTACAGTCTCTTCAATCTATCGTTCGTCTATTTGATCGCCCTCTTCCTGGGGTCTCTCCTCCTTTCGCTTGTCGCGGGAACCATGATCGGACTCCTTCTACCGAGTTTCGCGATCCTCTTTTTCTCCACGAGGCGAACCGATTCCACTCGAGCCCAAAACAAGGGGCTTAAGCCACTTGTTGCGCCCTTATTGGCATTCGGCCTTCCACTCTCCATCAACCAAGCAGCCTCCCAAATCCTCAACGTCTCGGACCGGTACATCATCCTGGTCCTGCTCGGAGAGACTGAAGCAGGTCTCTATTCGGTCATCTACCGCATCGCGGACTTCGCAGCACGCTTTGTCATCCTCTCGCTCATGATGTCGGCCTACACATCTGTGACCGAAACTTTTGAACAACGGGGAAGGGAGGCAGCGGAGAAACTCGTATCTTCGCTCACCCGTGTCTTCCTGCTTCTCGCCGTTCCTTTAGTGGGGGGGCTTTGGTTTCTTCAAAGTGAGGTGGTCGAGATTCTATCTGGCCCGGAGTACGGGGAAGGCGCCCACCTTGTTGGATGGATCCTTTTGGGAAATTTCTTCCTTGGCCTATCGCAGTATGCCAATTTCGGCCTCCACCTCTCGGGCCGGACCCTGACTCTGGCGATGCTGACCCTGACAGCGGCAGTCCTGAACATTGGTCTTAACTGGATACTCCTCCCCAGATACGGTTATCCGGCCGCGGCTTACACCACCTGCCTCTCCTTCGGTCTGCTTGCTTTGGTGACACCGTTTTTCGCGAACAAATCCCTCACTTGGAGAGTCCGATGGATCTCCTTGATCCGCATCCTCATTGCTTCCGCCATCATGTTAGTTGTTCTCGTTGTCCTTCGGGGACTCTTCGATTCGGCGATACCCACCACTGTCATCGCTTGCTCGGGCGGTGGGATCGTCTATGGTCTCATGCTCTTCGTACTTGGAGAGATTTCCCTTCGAGACCTGCGCATCCCACGTTAATCCACCTCCCGATTGCGCGATATCCTGGTTTTCGGCTAAACTAAAACCTTTAAGTGGTGGAGGTTTTTCATTTTCTTCTCATATTCCACTCCGTGTCATTCCGACGCCAGGAGGAATCTGAAGAGGAAATCCAACTTCATTGACCTTCCCCGCTTGAATCCATACGAGTCTGTTTCAACAGACGCCTCTGTGTGTAGCCACGGAATTGATTCCGTGGCGGGGTTCGCGACAGGTTAAAACCGTGTCGCTACACAATGAGCCGTCCGTTGAAACGGACTCTGACCTCTTTGAAGTTTGGAGTCCGGAATAGCTGATGAACTTTGACCTACCCGAAGAACTAGCCGCACTCAAAGAGGCTACCTCCCGTTTCGCCCGGGAGGAAATCGCACCTCATGCTCAGGATTGGGATCGCAACGAGGGTTATCCCGAGGAGATGATCCGCAAACTGGGAGACCAGGGTTACATGGGCATCATGGTCCCCGAGGAGTATGGCGGCGCCGGCGGCAACTACATGGCATTCGCCATCGTCCTCGAAGAACTCGCCCGTCATGATGGCGGACTCGCTCTCGCGGTTGAAGCGCACAACGGTCTCTGTTGCCAGCACCTCTGCCTCGCGGCAAACGACGAACAGAAGAAACGATTCCTTCCCCCTCTCGCGGCGGGGGAACAGATCGGAAGCTGGTGTCTCTCCGAACCGAACTCGGGAACCGATGCGGCCGCAATGAAGACTCGCGCCAAGAAAGAGGGTAATGAATGGGTCCTCAATGGAACCAAACAGTTCATCACTAATGGCAACCGAGCCGAAACCTATGTGGTGACTGCGGTGACAGACCCCGAAAAAGGTAAAAACGGCATCGGCGCCTTCGCGGTCGAACGTGGGACTCCGGGGCTCACCACCGGCCAGCCCGAAGAAAAACTCGGGATGCGGTCTTCGGACACAGTCTGTGTCTTCTTGGAAAATGTTCGGGTCCCCGAAGAGAATCTTCTTGGAGATGAAGGAAAGGGATTCCTAACCGCGATGAATGTTCTCGAACGGGGCCGTGTCATGATCTCCGCGTTATCAGTTGGTTTGGCGCGTGGGGCCATGGAAGAGAGTTACAAATACGCCCAGGAACGCGAAGCATTTGGACAACCCATCGGACGATTCCAATCCATCCAAAGCAAACTGGCCGACATGGCGATCGAAATCGAGGCCGCACGTCTGATGGTCTACCGAGGAGCCACCGATCTCGATCAGGGACAATCCATCCCTTTCGAAGCTGCCACCGCCAAAGTATTCTCCTCCGAGATGGCGACACGGGCATGTATGGACGCCATCCAAATCCATGGCGGCTACGGATACCTTCGCGACTACAATGTGGAACGCTACATGCGCGATGCCAAACTTTGCGAAATCGGCGAAGGAACCAGCGAAATCCTTCGGGTCCTCATCGCCAAACAACTTGGAGAACGCTTAAGTCCATGATTCGCATCGCCTCGGCCAGCGGTTATTGGGGAGATTGGAGCCAGGCGCCCGGCCTCCAGATTCGGTCCGGGCCCATCGATTACCTTGTCCTCGATTACCTTGCCGAGGTCACTCTCTCCATCATGTCCCGCCAACGCGCCAAAGATCCCAATACCGGGTACGCGACCGACTTCCTCACCGATGTGGGCACCCTTCTTCCAGAGATTGTTGAAAAGAAAATCAAAGTCATCGCCAATGCCGGCGGTGTGAATCCCCGTTCTTGTGCAAAAGCCTTTCTGAATATTGCCAGGGAAAAAGGTCTTTCGGGAATTCGTGTGGCCGTGGTCGAGGGTGACGATGTCTTGAGTCTCTTGAATGGGAGACCGGACGATCCCGCCATCGCTTCACTCACCGCCGATGAAAAACCTTATCCAGAAGTCCAGGATCGCCTCACCGCCGCCCATGCCTATCTCGGTTGCGCTCCGGTGGTCGAGGCCTTGCAAGCCGACGCGGACATCGTCATTACCGGAAGGGTCAGCGACCCCGGACTCTTCCTCGCCCCTATTGTCCACCACTTTGAGATTGCTGGCGACGATTGGGACAGCCATGCTTTTGGAACTGTGGTGGGACACATCCTTGAATGTGGAGGTCAGGCTTCCGGAGGGAATTTTCTCGGCGGGTGGGAGACCGTTCCCGATCTCGACCGCCTTGGATTTCCCATCGCCGAGGTCCATGACAAGTCGCATGCCACGATTACCAAACACGAGTCGCTGGGTGGGTTGGTCAACGAGGCGGTGGTCAAGGAACAACTGGTCTACGAGATTGGCGACCCCAAAATGTATGCAACCCCCGATTGTTATGCCGACTTCACCACCATCCAACTCTCGGATGAAGGTGACAACCGCGTCGGGGTCGCTGGAGTGAAAGGAAACGGTCGTCCGGAGAAACTAAAAGTCGCCGGATATTATGAAGACGGTTGGATGGTCTCCGGACAAATTTCGTATCCTTGGCCGGATGCCGAAAAGAAAGCACAGGCCGCGGGTGAGTTACTGAAAAAGCGAACCATCAACCTGACTGGCGATGTTTTCGAGGAGTGGCGCATCGAGACGGTCGGTTACAATGCATGCCATGGCAACCTCTCTACCTCCCAATCTCCCGATGAAGTCACACTCCGTGTCGCCGCGAGATCCCAAGACCGCGAAGCCTGCGAAGTTTTGGGTCGGGAGTTCTCTCCGCTTGTCCTGACCGGGCCTCCTGGAGCCACCGGATTCGCGGGTGGAAGACCGCGGCCCTCGCGCGTGCACGCCTATTGGGCGGGCCTCATTCCGCGCGATTGGGTGAACCCCAGAGTGGAGGTATTGGAGTTGTGAAGACTCGCCTCTACCTCCTCGCCCATGGCCGCTCAGGCGACAAGGGTAACGACTGCAACATCGGCATCATCGCCCGGAAAGAGGAGTGGTATCCGTTCATCGAGAACACAGTGAGCGCGGGCGAGGTCGAGACCTTCCTGAAACCCCTAGCCGAAGGTCCGGTCGAGCGTTTCGAACTCCCAAAACTTGGAGCCTTGAACTTCCTCGTTCGAAACGCTCTCGGTGGAGGCGGGTCGAAATCTCTCCGACTCGATGCACAGGGGAAGACATACGCCCAGGGTTTGCTCAAAATGCCGATCGAGGTATCCGATGACCTTTGGAAGGAAGTCCAAGAATTCTGGGGAGATCGGATGCCCAATATTTCAACCGATTAACTGAAGAAGGGGAACTCATTGGCTGAAACGGTTAGGTATAACATCGAAAAAGGGGTCGCGGTTCTCTGTCTCGATTCGCCCGACACTCGAAACGCGCTCTCCTTCGAAATGCTGGAAGACATTTCGTATGCGCTCAAACTGATCGCCAACGATTCGCACGCCAAGGTCACCATCATTATAGCTTCCGGCCCGGTCTTCAGCGCCGGTATGAATCTTAAGAACATCCAACTCGATGATGCTTATGAGGCGGCCAAGTTCGCCGATCTCCTCTCTGAGGTTTACCGTGACTTGCTCCGGCTCCCGGTCCCTCTGCTTTGTGGCGTCGATGGAAAGGTCATGGGGGGCGCAGTCGGAATTGCGCTTGCCGCCGATCTTATCTTTGTGGGACCGGACGCCGAGTTTTCCTTTCCAGAAGTCAAGTTAGGGTTGGTTCCGGCGCTTGTTTCGGTGGTTGCCAAACGCAGATTGCATCCGGCACAACTTTCTGGACTCGCGGTGACTGGGATTGTCGCCGATGCGAATGTTGCAGTTCGGATAGGTTTGGCTGACTCGCTGTCCAGCCAAAGCGCGACGGAAGATATCGCGCAGTATGCTCAAAAACTCAGTCTGGAGAATTCCGGCGAAGCGATGCGACGCACTAAATCTTTCCTCCAGAAAGGAACCCTCTCCAATCTGAAGGAAGACCTATCATTGGCAGCGCAGGAATTCCAGATTGCTGTCAGCACCCCCGCAGCCCGTGAAGGGCTCAAATCTTTCCGGGAAAAACGTCCGATACTGTGGAACACGGATTTCGAGGAGCCCCAGTGAGCGCCCAAAACAAGAACCGTGATTTTCACCTTGGCGAGAGCGAGTACCTCCAGAACAAAAGGGATGGGTACCGTCAACCTTACCCCGAGATCGCTATCCAGAAACAGCATGACAAAAAGAAACTGACCGTCGCGGAGAGGCTCGATCTCCTATTCGATCCCAACGAGTCAAGGTTCGAGGTCGGCGCTTTCGCCGCGGAAGGAATGTACCCGGAGCATGGAAGAATCGTCTCCGCCGGATGCCGTTCAGTCATTGGAAGAATAAGTGGCCGTGACTGCCTCGTGATCGCGAACGATTCCATGGTCAAAGGCGGGGCGTGGTTTCCGATGACCATCAAGAAAACCCTCCTCGGCCAGAAAGTTGCGATCGAGAATCATCTTCCTGTGGTTTACCTCGTTGATTCGGCCGGAATATTTCTCCCCCTCGAAGCCGATTGTTTTGCCGACGAGGATCATGCGGGACGGGTTTTTTATAATAACTCCCGATTAACCGCGATGGGAATTCCCCAAATCGCCGCAGTCATGGGGCCCTGTGTCGCGGGAGGCGCTTACATCCCCGCCTTATGCGACGAGCTTCTCATGGTGAAAGGGACCAGCGGTATCTTCTTAGCGGGCCCTCATTTGGTGAAAGCCGCCGTCGGTGAGGAGACCGATATGGAAAGTCTGGGGGGATCGAGCACGCATGCCGGGCTCTCTGGGATGGCGGATTACGAAGATGATAGCGAAGAAGATTGTCTTGCCCGAGTGCGGCGGATAGCCGCCGAGTGGCCCCAATCCAAACCATCCTCGTTGGTGACTTCGGAACAGCCGACGCGGTCAACCGAAGACCTTCTCGACATCCTCCCTCCCGATCGACGCGCGGCGTATGACATGAAAGAAATTCTTGAGTGCATCGTCGATAAGGGGAGCTGGGAGGAATACAAGAAGGATTATGGAGTCACACTAGTCGCCGGAACCGCTCGGATCGAGGGAAGAACTGTGGGGATTCTCGCCAACCAAAGGCTGGTCTCTCACTCGGGGAAAGGCGAAATGCAGATTGGGGGTGTCCTCTATTCTGATTCTGCCGATAAGGCGGCGCGATTCGTCCTGAATTGCAATCAGAAAAAAATTCCCCTCTTATTCTTTCAAGATGTGACTGGGTTCATGGTCGGTACACGCGCCGAACAAGGTGGTATCATCAAGGATGGAGCCAAGCTGGTCAACGCGATCAGCAACAGCCGGGTTCCAAAAATCACTGTAGTCATCGGCAATAGCAACGGTGCGGGGAACTACGCCATGTGTGGCCGTGCCTATGGCCCCCGATTCATGATCGCCTGGCCCTCCGCTCGAATCGCGGTGATGGGGGCGGAGCAAGCGGCGAAAACCCTGTTCAGCATTGAAAAAGGGAAATCCAAGGAACCTCTGACTCCCGACCAGGAACAGGCAGATCTCGCCAGACTCAAAGAGGTTTATGAGGCGACCGCTTCGCCCTATCATGCGGCTTCAAGATTATGGGTCGATGCGATCATCGATCCACGGGAGACACGGGATGTTCTCGATCACTTGCTTCGAATCGTATCCGTGCCTCCCATTCCCGATGATTTCAACCTGGGCGTGTTTCAGGTTTAAAGAGGGCTCATGAAAGTCTTGTTGATGAGTGACAGAAGAATCTCCTCGAGGTCATTCAATTTCTTGTACCTCCCGTTCATCGTCGTTGCGGTGGCGATTTCTGGCGGATGTGAATTCCCCAGACGTCAAAGTAGCTCATGGCCTCAGATGAACCAACGAATGCCTCCCGCACAGGAAGAGGTTCAGATCCGACTTGAAAAGATACCGTCTGGAGTTAAAGAATCCCCTTATGCCGGGATTCGAGTTCTTACAAGAAACGGATCCATCCTTCTCCTTGTGGATACAGGAACAAGCACCACCCTCCTTCGTGAATCGATTAGACCGAGTCTGAAACTTTCCAAACTGAGCAAAACAAGGATCGATGGTTCGAACGGGGATGAAACCCAGTCTCTCTATTCGACTTCTTCTCTACGTGTGGGTCCGCTCGAGTTTACTAATGAAACTGTCGCGTTCCTTCCCGATGACCAAATGGATCGGTTGACTCGAAAATCCGGTAGGGGCGTGGATGGAATCCTGGGTGCAACGCTTCTCAGTCGAGGCGAGATCGAGTTTAGAGGACCTGAAGGTGAACTTGTGATCCGTCCATTTGACCGGTCCAAGATCAAGGCGGATGACCGAAGCATGCCTTTGATTTTTATCCCAAAAACAAACGCCTACGCGATTCCTCTCCGGACAGAGACAGGCCAGGGTTCTCGTCTGCTCCTCGATACCGGTACGAATGTCGAATTGATACTAGATGAACAACGACCGCTCGCGAGGAGGGTGATGACAACCCGACCCGTGGGGACCCGAAATTACGATTCCATAAGTGGGTCTCACCAAGTCCGTCTTTTTACCCTTCCATTTTCTATCAACGGACCCGGTGTAACATTCCCCGCGGGAGGAATCGTGTGTGTCGATTCTCAGGGGAACGAACCCCTTGATGGGATTATTGGTATTCCATTGTTCTGGAGAACTCCTCGTATTCTTCTCAATCGCCAGGCGGAACTGGTGACTTTTACCGACATCTCAGGATAAAGCCATGACAGATTCCGAGAGATCTCTTGAGTTTCGCGGTGGTCCCTTAGCGAGTGGTGTCCCTCTGTTTGCTTTTGTAACTGTGACCCTCGTTCTCGTCCTGAAGGGCGCCCCTCAGGTGGAGGGGATGATCCTTGGGGCAATGATTGGATTGTCCGTGGGAATGCTCTTTGCGCGCGATGTGGGTGCCTATTGCGAGGCGCTCTTCCCATTGATGGCAGACCGGACAGCCGCAGTGGCGATTGTGTGTTGGCTCTGGGCCGGAGCCTTTTCCGGCATTTTGGCCGATTCGAACCTCGTTGAGGCGATCGTATGGGTCGGTTGGAAATTGGGTCTCACCGGGAGTGGTTTCACATTGGCAGTTTTTATTTGTGCGGGGTTGTTTGCGGTTTCTCTTGGAACGGGGCTAGGAACAGTCCTTGGATTTACCGCGGTTATGTACCCCGCCGGAGTGGTGCTTGGGGCGAATCCAGCGGCAGTGATGGGTGCGATCATCAGCGGCGCGGCGTTTGGAGATAACCTGGCTCCTGTTTCGGATACAACCATCGTCTCGGCCACAACTCAGGAAGCCGATGTGGGGGGAGTGGTCCGGTCGCGCCTCAAGTATGTTTTTATTGCCGCCTTCCTTTCCGGGATTCTCTTCCTGATTTTTGGGGGCGGGAAATCCTCGGTCGATCCCTTAGTTGCTCAGGAACTCCTTTCTGGTCATTCGAATCCCCAGGGTTTGCCCATGCTGATCCCTGCGGTGATTGTGTTCGTGATCGCTTTCAGCGGTTTGCATTTCCTGCTTGCCCTTACTGCTGGAATCCTTTGTGCGGCGTTTCTTGGGCCTGCACTGGGGCTCTTTCCTTTTGGCGATCTGTTTCTGATAACCGAAGAGGGAAACATTTCAGGGAGTATGGTAGAGGGCGCGATGGGTCTCGTTCCGACAGCGGTGTTGACTCTCCTCTTGGTCGCCGCCATAGGCCTCATGAAAGAGGGCGGATTCCTCGGGGCGATGATGAATTGGCTCGACAAAAGTTGGACAAAAACAGTGAGACGGACCGAAAGCGCCATCATCGTGCTGATTTCAATGGCCAATCTTTGTGTTTCGGTCAACACCGTTGCCCTGATCGCCGTGGGCCCGCTCGCTAATGTTCTTCGAAAGAGGCATCGGATTCATTCCTACCGGGTAGCAAACCTCATGGACACCGTTTCTTGCTCGTTTCCATATATTTTGCCCTACTCGGCTGTGGTCACTGCCTCATCGGCCATCCAACAGCAAGTTGCGGAACGCTATGAGTTTGTACCCGTGATGGCGTGGAGCGATGAGGCCCCGTATATTTTTTATGGGTTGATACTCTTTCCAGTGATGCTCATTTCGGTGGCTACAGGGTTCGGCAGAAAATTCGGCTAACCGCTATGGATCGATTTGTTCTATTCTGTCATTCGTGTCAGTCCACTTCGGAGGTCAACGA
>JAJDBZ010000564.1 GCA_029261095.1 Candidatus Omnitrophota bacterium
TAAAAAAGGGGAGAAGAATTTTTGGAAGGTTCTTGTTCGGAATCCCCTTGCCGTTGTCCTTGATCTCCAGGATCGGTCCACCCTTGATGTCTTGTTTGATGCGGATCTTGATCCTAAGCCGCTCCTCGGGTGTGGAATCGATTGCATTCCGGAGGAGATGAAGAAAGGCATGAACCAACTGCCCCCGATCTCCCGAAACCAGGGGGATCGGATCCACCGCTTTCATCGTCACTTGATTCTCATCCAACTCGAAGAGGTCCCTCGCCATCGAAAGACTTTCGCGAATCGTTTGTCCCAGGTCGACTTTCTCAGGGTAGAGGACCTGATTGCTCGAATAGTCCAGCATTCCTCGAACGATCTCTGTGGCCCGGTCGGATGCTTCAAGAATTCTTTCGAGCCAAGTTTTATAGTGGTCGGGTAGATCTGCCTGAATGAGAAGTTGCGAATAACAGACAATCGGGGTCAGCGTGTTGTTCAATTCCGAAGCCAGATTACTGGTGAAATGGCTGATGGCCGATAGTCGTTCGGAATAGTTTTGTTTACTCTTCTCTTCAAGAACACGCTCAACTTCCCGCCCCCCCGAGTCGGAATGGGGAGAAGGATTATCATCGGACCAAGACAGATTTGCTGCCTGCATGGTGGACATCCCTTCCTCATAGATACAATGTCGCTAGCGAGCTCAAACACTGAGAATTTTTAGGCGAGTTGAATCACTGAAGTTTCTAAGGGAAGCAAGAACAAAGCCAAGTCTGTTCAGAGACCCCTCCCCCGATTGCGGGGAGGGGATAAGACGGCGGGGCGACTCATGGTTATCGAGGCCAAGCTACCTGAAGTCGGTCCCCCAATTCCTTTAGTTGTTGGGCAATTTCTGGTGCTACGGGACAGCCTTCCGCAAGACGTTGTGCGCGCCGATCAAACTCTGGAGCTCCCGGAATGAGGACCTTACCGAATGGATTGGAACTGGAAGCGGGTTGACTCTGGATGTCCTCAAAAACCTCATCGACTCTGTTAAGAAATGAATCATCCTGGGTAAAAGCGGACGGGTCGATCACCTGAACGAAATGCCCGAGATTCTGCGGATTCTCCCAATCATCGAACTTTCGAACGATTCCTGGACCGTAGGCCATTCCGGTAAGCCCGGAACTCAGGAGTTCGATCATGAGACCGATTGCATATCCTTTGGCCCCGCTCATCGGGGTCACTGCCTTCGCCTGGGTCGCATCCGTGACGGGGTTACCCTCGGCATCAACCGCCCAGTTTGGCGGGATCTCTTTCTTGGCTTCTGCTGCGGCGCGCACCTTGCCAAATGCGACCTCGGATGTCGCCATATCCATGACAAAGGGTTGGCCTTTCGCGGATGGGATCGCGACACTATAGGGATTGGTACCCAAATACGGTTTCTTCCCGCCAAAGAGGACCACATCCGTTTCACTGTGTGACATGAGGATTCCGATCATCCCCTGACTCGCGGCATGGAGAGTGTAATAAGCGCCCGCCCCGAAATGAGTCGATCGTTTCACCATCACTGTCCCGACTCCGACTTCCTTGGCCATTTCAATGGCTCGGTTCATGGCTTCCAAAGTGGCGACCTGTCCTAACCCACTGTCGGCGTCGAGGACACCCGCGGCCGGGCGATTCTTATTGAATTCGAGTTTTGGAGTTGGGTTGATCAAACCTTTCTCGATCCGCTTCGCATAGAGGTTGACCAGATAAATCCCATGCGTGTCGACTCCACGGAGGTTCGATTCCACCAGAATCTCGGCGGTCTTCCGAGCGTCTTCGGCGGAAACCCCGACCTTTTCCAAAACCTGTGATCCGAATTGAACGAGGTGGTCAGCCTGAATCATCGAGGGTGCTGTCATTGTTATTCTCCTTCTCCCCATTGAGTGTGAAACACACCTTCGCGGTCGACACGCTCATAGGTGTGAGCGCCGAAGAAATCCCGCTGAGCCTGTGTCAGATTCTGTGGGAGCGACTCGCGACGGTAACTGTCGTAATAGGCCAGTGAAGCGCTCATTGCCAGAGTCGGAATCCCCATTTTATTCGCGGTCTGGAGCGCGAAACGCCATTTAGGTTGGGCCTGACGGACCCATCGTTTGAACTGAGGATCAAGTAAAAGGTTGGTCAGTTTCTTCTTCTTACGAAATGCCTCGCGGATCGAATCGAGGAACTGTGCGCGAATAATGCATCCGCCACGCCAGATTCGTGCGATTTCCGAATAGTCCAGTTTCCATTTGTATTCCTCGCTGGCCGCTCGAATCATCGCCATCCCCTGGGCGTAAGAACAAATTTTGCTCGCAAACAATGCCTCATGTGCGGCAGCGATCAATTTCTGACGGTCCCCGCGATATACCGCTTTGGGACCACGGAGTTTCTTCGAGGCAAGGACTCGTTCGTCCTTGATGGAGGAAAGGATGCGTGCTTCGACCGCAGAGTTAATGGTCGGAGTTGCCACTCCCAAATCGAGAGCGATCTGGGTGGTCCACTTCCCAGTCCCTTTCTGGCCAGCTTTGTCCAGTATGAGATCGACAAGCGGCTTACCCGTTTCATGATCTTTCTTCGCAAAGATTTGAGCGGTGATTTCGATCAAGTACGAACTCAAAACTCCCTCGTTCCATTCTCCGAAAACATCAGCCAGCTCCTGGGCTTCCATACTCAAAGCGGTTCGAAGTAGATCATAAACCTCGGCGATCAGTTGCATGTCACCATACTCGATCCCGTTGTGAACCATCTTCACAAAATGCCCAGCGCCATCCGGTCCGATGTACGCAGTGCAGGGACTCCCATCGACCTTCGCGGAAATGCTTTCCCAGATCGGTTCGATCTGTTCATAAGCTTTTTTAGGTCCGCCAGGCATCAGAGAGGGTCCCCACAAGGCTCCTTCTTCACCGCCGGAAACACCCGAACCGATAAACTCGATCTTATCCTTTTTGAGTTCTTCAAAACGGCGGCGTGTGTCATGGAAGAGACTGTTGCCGCCATCGATGAGAATGTCGCCGGGAGAAAGGAAGGGTTTGATCTGGTCGATCATGTCATCAACCGGTTGCCCGGCTTTAACCAGCAGAATGATCTTTTTCGGCGACTCCAAAGCCTCGACAAATTCCTGAGGCGTGTGAGTTCCGATTAATCCTTTGGCGTTGGGGTTGCGCCCCACGAAATCGTCCACCTTGGAGGTGGTCCGGTTCCAAACCGCGATCGGATATCCATTCCTTTCAATGTTGAGTGCGAGGTTCTCCCCCATCACCGCCAATCCCACCAAACCAATCTTCGCTTTGGGCATTGTTGATTCCTTTGGTTAAGTATTTGTTTGCAGCGACTGTGCCCGATCCACTCGGAATCCAGTCGTACGATTCATTGGTTATTCCAAATCACTCGAATGAATGCGACAGAGGTCTTAAGCCCCATCAGGGATCCGGTCCGGGATCGGGGGCAATCGGAAAAACAGCGGCAAATATACTCGATTTGGCCGTTCATGGAAGAACTCTGCCCAACTTCCCCCCCTAAGTCGTCATCGGATTCAAGTATGATCCCCTTAACACACTGAAATTCTCATTTGGCCGATTCCGGAAAGGACGCCACGAATCATGTTTCATCCCTTGAAATTCCGAGGTTCCGCCTTGTTAACTCTACTCATCCTGTTCCTCGGCCCGACCCTCGTCCGAGCAGTCGGCAACGACCCAGTTCAAGTATCCCACCATCGAGGGGCGCTGCAATTCGCGCCAGAAAACACCTTCCCGGCGTTTGAGAAGTCATTGGAGTTGGGGGCCGATTATGTCGAGTTCCATGTCCGTCGCTCGAACGATGGCGTTTATTTCATCCTCCATGATGAAAACCTGGACCGGACCACCGAGGGGAGCGGTCCGATCAAGAATCTTTCCAGCGATGAAATCCGAAAGTTGGATGCGGGTTCATGGTTCTCCGAGAGGTTCAAGGAGGAACGCATTCCCACGCTCGATGAATTCCTGACTCGGTTCGCGGGGAGGATCGGCCTTCACTTCGATGCGAAGGACATCCCACCCGAAGATTTGCTTCAAGCCTTAAAAAAACACGATGCTCTCGATTCGACCATCGTTTACAACGATGTCGATTACCTGGTTGAATTGAAGAGTCTCGAGCCTACCACCAAGACCCTTGCGCCACTTTCGAGCATCGAGGAGATCGATCGGATATACGAGAAACTGAAACCCTACGCTTTCGATTGTTCGTGGGGCGCGCTCTCCGAAGAACTGATCTCCCATTGTCACCGCCTCGGTGTCAAAGTCTTTTCCGATGCGATGGGCGGGCATGAGAGCCGGGAGGACTACCTCCAAGCCATCGAGTGGGGAATCGACCTCATCCAAACCGACTACCCGAAACGTGTCGAAGCAGCTATCTTCGAGTACCAAATGCGAAACCAATCTCCACAACTCATCGAGGGCGGGAGGGTCAGGCAAAACGATTCCCCCAACCGTAACGTGGTTCTGGAATCGGGCAAGGTCAATGTCGGCGAAGAAACGATCTCATTCCCCGCTCAGACTTTTTCAGTCCCACCAGAACCCCCTCTCGAAGTCGCCGACCAGGTCTATCGTGTGGGAAACGCGACCGACATGAAATCTCCTAGTCATTGGGATGGCGAAGGCCCCCGCGGGCCCGGTACCACTCGTTCTTACCAACGGATAGTCCCCGGGAGCCTGGTGGTTTCATCCACCGATGGGAGGACCCTTTATCACCCCGATACCGATTACATCTACGACTTTTACTGGGGCTCCATCAAACCGGCGAAGGGTGGGGCTATCCAACCCAACTCGGAGGTGCGCATTTCCTACCGGTGTCACCGGTGCCGGTACGATTCCATCGTCATCGATGCCGCTGGAAAGGTCTCTGTCATTCGAGGAGATTCGATGCCACCCGACGCGACTGAACTCTTGTTACCGAACCCACCGGAGATTCCCGCACTCTCGCTGCGTTTGGCGAATGTCTTCACCGGCTGGACGAATGAGACGATCACCCAAGGTTTCATCGGCGAGTTTGTTCCCTCATCTGGAAACCGCACAGAAGCGGACAACCCCCAGGTCCAAGGTGAATATCACGATATCATTCCCCGGGATTATCTCGTGCGGATTGTCGAGCCGGGCCCGGTCGGGGTTGCCGCCTACCGTGTCGCTGCTTCCGGTGATCCGTACGGGGTCGATCCTCCGAGAACTTTAGAGGAACCCGTGTTTGGTCCTGTCATACAAACCAGCCCATCGGGATCGACTCCACTGTTGATCCCCATCTCCACCGGGCATCCCACCGACTACTCACTCCGAATCGATTTCCGGCCAGTCGGCGAAGCCGTCTTGACTGAGGGGGACCAATGGACACTTCGTGTGGAACCTCAACTGATTTTCAATGATTTTGAGAACCCCACTTCTTTGTTCCCCGAATGCGAAGCAAACGAACAGAGAAGTTTTATCAGGCAGACCCTGAAAAAACTGGAATCGGGGGAAGGAGTAAGGGTGGTCTACCTCGGCGAGAGCACCACCGATGGGGGGTTTTGGCCAGCGCTGTTCGCTGAGGGACTTCAAGATCAGTATCCACGCGCCACCGTCGAAGCCTTCAATGTGGGCATCGGCGGCGAAACGATTCTCGGTGGGCTGCCACGGCTCGAGAAAGATGTCCTCTCCAAAGATCCCGATGTTGTCATTATTGAATATGTAATCAACGATAGCAGCGTTAATTTTCGCCATGACGATGCCGAAGGTCCCGGAAAGATCGAGAAAGCCCATCGGGAATTGATCGAGAAAATCCAAGACCAGGGTTCCATCGACATCGTTTACTTGACTGCCAATTTCGGAAACCCCGCTTTTGTCCCCGCCTATACCTTCGAGAACTTCAGGCGGACAGCTGATTTATATCAAGTTCTCTGTCGCGAATACGAATGCGCTTTTGTCGACGCCTTCCGTGTGTGGGAGAATATGGGAAGAATCCATGGGGAATATTTTCTCACTCGCCTCAAGGGGAATATGGTCAATCACCCATTCGGCAACCGCGACAAAATCTGGTCAGCGGATAAAGACAACGCGGAATGGTTGCTGAAGTCGTTTGAGAATCAAAAAGATTGAATCATTGGATTCCATGGAATAGAAACATGGAGGCCATGGAAGACTAAATCGCGTAGCGATTTTACCTTCTTTTTCCATGGCTTCCATTCCTTCCAAGGGATTCCATGATTCAGTTTTTCACCCACTCCCCACACGCCGAAACAATCTTCTCCGCCAACTCCGGTGTGATTCCCGGAACCTCGGCCACTTCCTTGGGTGAGGCCTTGGCGACTCCTTCCAGAGAACGGAAACGGAGGAGGAGTTTTTCCATCTTTGCCGGCCCCACTCCAGGAATCGATTCGAGAGCGGAGGTCTGACGTTTCGCGCCTTTTCGCTTACGGTGAAAGCCGATGGCGAATCGGTGAGATTCATCCCGCACTTGTTGCAAGAGCCTCCGACCCTCATGTCGCTCATCAAGGAGCACCGGGTCGGTCTTCCCCGCTAGAAAAATCTCCTCCTCTCGTTTGGCGAGCGAGATCATCGGGATCTTTTCCACCAGGCTTCGGAACGGTTCGTCTAGGACCTCGGCCGTCTTTCCCTTCGCGTCCAAGGCGAACTCGAGTTGGACCGGACCGCCATCGATCAACACCAGATCGGGAAGTTTCCCAAAGGCTTCTTCGGTGTGCGCGAACCGTCTCCCGATAACCTCCTCCATGCTCCGAAAATCATCCCCGCCTTGGGCGGTTTTGATCTTGAATTTCCGGTAGTCCGATTTCTTCGCCATCCCGTTTTCAAAAACCACCATCGAGGCCACCGGTTCTTCTCCGGCATGATGCGAGATATCGAAACCTTCGATACGGACTGGCATCGGGTTCAGGTTGAGGTCCGCGCCCAGACGGATCACCGCCGGATGAAGTCGTCTCTTGTTTCCATGCGACTTCCGGTACTGTTCGGCGGCATGAAACTCGGCGTTCTGTTGGGCCATATCCAGCATCTTCAATCTCGGCCCCCGGTGCGGTTGTTTCACATCGATTCGTTTGGAGGTCGCGCTAGTCAACCATTTCGAAAGAATCTCGTGCGACTCGGGAAGAACTGTGCAAAGCACCCGGCGAGGGATCTCGGGTGCCACCGAATAGTGTTGTTCGATGAAGGCGGAAAGCACCTCTTTGACGGGAGCTTCGGATTCGACTTCCAGGAAGTAGTGCTGGCTCCCTCGGATCGCGCCGCCCCTCCTGCGAAGGACCGCCACACAAGTGATATCTCCCAGCTGCGAGGCCGCGAGATAATCTTCCGAGTCTTCTTGTAGCAGGTTGATCGCCTGACGCTGTTTCAGCGACCCGAGTGCCTCTAAGGCGTCACGGTAAATGGCGGCTTTCTCGAACGCGAGATTCTCGGAGGCGGCCAACATTTTCTTCTCGAGATCTTCACGAACCTCTTTGTGGTCTCCCTCGAGGAATTGTTCAACTCGCAGAGCCAGTTCGCGATACTCCTCCTCGCCACACTCGGAAGCGACACAAGGTGCGAGGCATTGGTGCATCTCAAACTCGATGCAGGGCCGATCGAGTTTGAGGTCTTTCGAAGGGATGCGACAACTTCTCAGAGGAAAGATCTCCTGAAGAGTTTGCAAGGTCTTCCGGGCCTCATACACCTGGACATAGGGCCCAAAAAACCGGGGGTTGGTCTTGTCCCTCTTCCGGGTCACCTCGCTCTTTTTCGGCAAGGT
>JAJDBZ010000565.1 GCA_029261095.1 Candidatus Omnitrophota bacterium
AAATCTTGTCGCCCATCCTTCAAAAAATCTTGGTGGTTGAGGGGGTCGAAGAACTCTCCCGGATAGCCGAACGCATCGATGAGGGGTGGGTCGCGGTCACACGAGATGGCGAGATCGCCCGATACCCGGGCATCCTGAGCGGTGGCAAATCGGTAACCACCGGATACCTCCGCCGTCAGAGCGAGATTGATGACATCACGGGGAAGGTCGCGGAAATTCAGCGCGATCTGGAAGAACGCGACAAGCAACTTGAGGCGCTTCAAAACCAACGTCGCGAGTGGGTGGATGAACTCAAGAAGAAAGAGACTGTCATCCACGATCTCGTCATCCGGATCGCGGCCAAGCAGGAAGAACTCCAGGGTTTGGCTCAGATACGCGAGAAGGTCGATGGCAATCTGACCCGAATAGCGGGCCAAATCGAACGCATCTGCCAAAAGAGGCATGAACAGAACAACCGCAATGGTGAGATCGAACAGACTTTGGAAGAGTCGGGAGTCGAACGAGACCGTTTAGTCGAGACTGCCGAAGAACTCCGTTTGGAATACACCCGTATCGAGGGGGCGCTGATCACCCTTCGCGGTCGCCACCGCGATCACAGGGAGTCCTTCATTGCGATCCAGAAAGATCATGAACGATGCCTTTCCGAAATTGAGCAAGCGACTGAGCGGATGGGGCAAATCGAGGAACGATTAAAAGAACTTCTCAATGAAGAAGAAGAACGCGCGAGGAAGATTGCCGAGAGCAACCAACAGAAAGAACAAGCGGAGGAATCGCTGAAAGGGTTGTTCGAACAAGTGGACCGGGTTGAGCAGGACCACGCCGAATTCGAAGCCAGTGTGGCACGCGAAAAGGAAAAACATTCGATTGCGGCCACAAACCAAAAGCAGGTTCAGCAGATGCTCTCTGAGGCTGCGGAGAAGATTCAGAGTCTCGAAGTTTCCGGGCACCGGGCTCAGGTGGAGAAGGAAAACTTGGAGCGCCGCTTGACCGAAGAACTTCAGGCCACATGGGAAGAGTGTCAGGATAAGTCGGAGAATGTGGAAGGGCTTCCCGAGACGATCGAGGAGTTGACCGCGTCTATTACGGATCTCCGGGACAAGATCGGGAAGATGGGAGAGGTCAATCCTCTCGCGCTCGAGGAGTTTGAAGAACAGAGTGAACGTCTGAATTTCCTGACTCAGCAACAGGAAGATTTGGAGAAGGCGAAATCATCCTTGCAGCGGACGATTGCCGAGGTAAAGCGGACCGCTCGAAAACAATTCCTCGAAACCTTTGAAGGGATCCGTCACAACTTCAACCGAATCTTCCGGAAAGTGATGGGTGGGGGTCGCGCCGATCTGATTCTTCTCGACCCTAGCGATGCCCTCGGCAGCGGTATCGAGATTGTGGCCCAGCCACCGGGAAAGAAACTCCAATCGATCACGCTCTTCTCCGGTGGCGAGAAGAGTATGACCGCGATTTCTTTGATGTTCGCGATCTACCAGATCAAAGCGAGTCCCTTCTGTTTCCTCGATGAGGTCGATGCGGCCCTCGACGATGCCAATGTGGATCGATTCGCCAGGCTGCTCACGGATTTTCGTCAGGCTTCGCAGTTCATCATTGTGACCCACAACAAACACACGATGGCTTCGGCGGATCGTCTCTACGGAGTCACCATGGCCAAACCAGGCATCTCTTCGGTGATGGCAATGGAGTTCGAGAACCGCTCCGACTACAACCTCGATCCGCTCCCCGAGCAGGAGGAGGATGTGTTGCCGGAGCAGAACTACGATGCGGTCCCGGAGACCGAGAATGCCGAAGAGTCCTCCGAAGAAGGAACGGTGGAGGAAGCTGCGGTCAATGGGCAATCGGAAAACGGTTCGACCCATGGTCATGTCGAACAAGAAGAATCGGAGGCTGAAATTGAGGCCGAAGAGGAAAACGAACTGGTCGAAGCTCGGGAGACTGAGTGAGTTTTAAAGGACCGAAATAGCCGCGCCGGTTTGAAACCAACTTAGAGTGCTAAAAAGTAAAGCGGAGGGGGGATGATTCCTTTCTCCGCTTTTTTTATTTTCGCTACCAATGAAGAAACCCCCTATTCCATTGAAAACTCCTTTGAGATAATCCCCATGGAGGTTCTCAATCGATGGGTAAGTTCTTTGCACTTTCCTTCCTCTATCTCGCACTGTTGTTGGATGTTTCTCATAGCGACACGGTTACTATCCGGCGGGATGGAACCACGACTTTTATGTTCATCAAAGACGTTCTGAGTGCTCTCGACTACAACAACGGAGTCGATGATGTCATCCTCATCGGGCCGGGAACTTACGACGAACAATTGATACTTCAAGGGAAAGCCGGTGCGGATAGTATTGAATTCCCAACTTCCGATAACGTTACACCCAAACTTCTCGAGTCCGCTTTTCTCACACATCAAGACCGGCTGACCTTGCGTGCAGAAGACCCTGACAATCCACCTGTGATCACAGTAAAGGATACGACGCCCCTGAGATACAGTTTCTTCCCAGATAGTCCTACAAAAGACTTCTCCGCCGCCATCGTCCTTTGCGGGAATTCGATTCAGGTGGAGAATATCGAGATACGTCACACCACCGCGACGGAGCACGCCATTGGTGGAATGGGTGGGGACATCCAATTTGTCGATTGTCGATTCACAACAGAGGGGACGGCGGGAAGCGATGTAAAGGAGTTTTTCCATATCGCGAACAACGGCGACCTGACGATGGCAACGAACGAGGCCGAGGTGTTCAACGAGTTCACATTTCAGGAATGCATCTGGGATATGAAGGATGTGAGTTCACCAGGCTCCGGGCATCCCGCTCCTTGTTTCGTGTTCGATGGCTATGATTTTCCCAGCGGGGCAGGCAAGTCGGATGCGGATGCGAATGGTTTCCTGTTCATTGAACGGTGCATCATACGAAACCTCTTCCAGAACTGTTTCTTCGAGATGGGAACGGACGGTAATCTGGGTTCGGGGATCCGGGATCTCGTGATGAGGGATTCCTATGGCCAGAACATTCTGGGAAACGGAACTTTTACCACGCGCGGACCGGCACCTCTCGTTCAATACGACCGGAATGTGTTCACCGACATAGTGGGATCGGCGACCGAAGGTCTCTTCCACTTCGATTCATCAGGTGCAAATCATCCCAGCGGTTTTTTGGCCAATAGTATTTTTCATGGCCTGAAAGAAAACGTCGGAGTTCGGATTACCGGCGGCAATGAAAAGGAAGGTCTGATCAACATCGCCAACAACACTTTCTTCGATTACACCGCAGGGGCAGTGGTGGTTGAAGATGGGAATGCGAACCTGACAGTGAATGTCGGAAACAACATCTTCAATGCGACTGATGAAGAAACCGAAGCAGGAGTCGCGTTCGACCTCACCTCTAGCGAAATCCTTGTCAACTTATTCAACAATGGATTCTGGAAGAACTCGTTGGACATCATTGGCGATCCCAATTCAGAGGAGGGGTCGATCTTCGGCGATCCGTCATACGCAGGAGGTGTAACGACCGTGGTCATCCCAGTCGATACTGGGGGAGCCCCAGAGATTCAGGGCCTGAACCCAACGAACCCCCTGTTCGTAGATGGAGGGAGCTTGAGTTTTTATCAGTTGATCGATTGTGTCGGTCCATACGACGTCGACATCACGAATAACCGAGGAAGCCTTCCGATCACGGTTGGGGCGCAGGAATCGGACCCGTTAAAAGGTTTGTCCTACAGTCCCATCTGCGAACCACAAACTCACCCTACCAGGACACCAACCAGCATCCCCAGCGATACACCGACAATCACTCAGACTACCCTCCCTACCTTCGTCAACGAGCGGTCAGATATCAATGGGGACAGGAGTGTAGATGCGGAGGATCTGTTGATTCTGCTGGGAGATTGGGGACGGGTAAGCGGGCCTTTGGGGTTCAAGGGATGAGTCCGGGCGATCTTGCGGAATTCGCCTGAAGGGTTTAAGTTTTGTAGTGACTGAGGGGCGGACGGGTTTGTCCGCCTGTTTTGTTCAAGTCGACCTGCGGAGAGGTGGCCGAGCGGTTGAAGGCACTCGCCTCGAAAGCGAGCAAGGGTGCAAGTCCTTCGGGGGTTCGAATCCCCCCCTCTCCGCCAGCATGCTCTCTAGGGGGTCGAAAGGCTTTCGACCTCGGATTTCGTGAGCGGCCTCTTATAGATCCGAAGATCCCGGATGCTTCCATTGAAATAGTCTTGGGGACCGATTCCGATCTTGAGCGGGGAATCGTTTGAGAGATCCAGGGCCTTTCCACCCGGTGCGATGGAATCCGAGACGAGGTCTCCATCGAGATAGAGTTTCAACGACTTCCCTTCCCTCGTCACCGCTATATGTCTCCAACCCGAAGGAAGTTCCTGGTCATGGCTGAGGCAGTGACCGACCTCCAGACTGAAGACCTTTCCCGAGGGGAGAGTTCCGCAAAAGAGTTTTCCATCATGGATCGCCATGGTCCATGCACGGCGGTATTTGACATCGGGGGTTTTATCCAATTGGCCTGTGTCGATCCACTGGCCCTCTTCTTCCATCCGATAGACCTTTGCCAGTGGTAATGTCCCGCCATAGAGTTTTCCGTTGTAGACCATGATGCCCATGACTTCGCGTTCTTCTCCGAGACGGCCGACATCGATCCAGTTCGAGGGGCCTCCATATCGAAAGACTTTTCCTTCGGGCCAACTCCCGACATAGAGTTCGCCTAAATGAGAGGCAAAGGAATAGGTTTGAGTGACGCCCGGCGGAGTCCCGAGATACGTCCAGTCTTTGCCACCGTCATATCTCGCCACTCCACCCATGCCAATATTCCCATCGTACCCACCTGAAAGGAGTTCGCCATTGTAAACTCCGAGTACCACGCAGCGTGAGTCCGGATTCCCGCAGTCGACCCATTTGGTTCCCCCCTCATAGCGGTAGAGACCGGCAGGGGCATAGAGTGACGAAGCATAGAGATCGCCTTCGAAAACGACGAGTCCGAGGATGGCCTCGTGCCCCTTCAGTTCGCCGCAAAGTTCCCAATCGGAACCCCCCAGATATCGATAGATTCGTCCCCCTGGAGTTTCGTTTTCGGAGGCATCGAGGGCGGAGCCGCCAGCGCGGTAGTGAGAAGCGGCGGCGTAGAGTTCGCCCTTGTGGACGGCCATAGCCGCGATAGAATTCGCGGGATCGGGGGATCCACAATCGGTCCAGGCCTTCCCGCCATCGTACCGGTAGATGTGACCGGTCTTTTCTTTACCAGCCTCATAAGTCCCGGCGAAGAGCGATCCCTCGAAAACGGTGAGAGCCATGATGAATACCGACTCCCCGGGTCGGCCGCAATCCTTCCATTCAAAGGTCTCTTGCCCGGAATCGGTTCCGAAGAAAAGGTTTCTGCTATTCGATTGACCGGAGCCGACACCGGCGTTGTCTAAGACACCCAGACTGAATCCGGTGCTGGCACTGGCATCGTACTGACTGACAATATCCCCGATCGGATCGTCCAAGTCCCCTTCGGTACGGACCCAAGCGGACATAGAGAAATCGCCAGAACCAAGATCAAGGGAGTCGGAATGCGGGATTTCGATGTAGGTGCCGCGCCCATCGAAAACGCTCGATTTGCCATTGGAGAATCTGACTCCATGGTTATGGCCATGATTCTCGTTGGAGGTTGAGTCGAGGGCGTCACTCTCGAGTTTCCACCACCCCACCAACGCTGGATCGTCATCGAGACCCGCCGCGAGCGGTGCTGAATTCAAAAGCAGACCTACCATAAAGACAGATTGCATGATCACCGATTTCATCTGGATCTCCTAATGATTCTCTGGATTAGTTCGGGGAGAATATCAGATATCGACTGCGACCCGGTCCATCGCCAAGATCGCCTCTCGGCAGGCGGCGAGAGTCTCTTCGACATCCTTCTCTGTATGGGCAGTGGAGACAAACCAAAGTCCCCCTGGAGTCACTCTGATTCCACGGTCCTGCAGCTCGACAAAGAACTGGCGTGTGAGTTTTGGATCGCTATTCAGAGCGGAGCGGTAATCGACAACTTGTTCGAATCCGTCCTTCATAAAGGATACATGGA
>JAJDBZ010000566.1 GCA_029261095.1 Candidatus Omnitrophota bacterium
GTCTACGAGGATGACTCCCTCACGGATCCGGTCCTCGTCCCAAATCTTGAACCCAGCAGAAAAGAGTTGAAGGACAAAAAGAAAGACGATCGCCCCTCGAAGGTATCCAAAATAAAATCTTTCTGTGAAGCGAGAACGAGAGAGCCGTGCCAATAAACAGATGACCACTAAAAGGTTGAGTATGGCCAAGAGCCAGAATGTTTCGTTGCGTGTCGTTCGTCGATGCAACATAAGAATGGTTTCGAGCGACCCGGGTAGGCGATCGCTTCCCGAGTTTTTGTCAATCAGGAATGTTTCCGCATAAGTCAAATTGTGTAAGAGGTCCCGGTCCCTCGGGTGAAGCTTGAGGGCTTTCTCATAATAAAGAATAGCTTTTCCGAAATCTCCCATCCGGAAGTATGCGTTCCCCATATTAAAAAAGAGGTGCCCGTTGATCCGACCTCGTTCTTCGATAGCACTGTAATAGGCAACCGCCTTCTCCATGTCGTCGGATTCGTACGCTTCATTTCCCAGTTCGAAGAGTTCGCTAATCCCTTTTCCATGTGTGTCGACTTCAACCCCCACTTTTGGAACTGCGGTTGGAGAGACTCGCGGTGAGCCACCCACATTTAAACGCACCTCGGAGGACGCCGCGGCAGGCTGGTCGGTGTTTAGTTCTTGACCTTGGACCGAATAGGATATCAAAAAGAAAATCCAGAAAACGAAGGATATCCGTTTCATACCAAAAACCCCTCCAACTTCTCTTTGACACTCTGGAGGAAGTTGGATCTGACCTGCAAACTGGTTTCACCCGGGGCATAACGAAGCGCGTCGAGTTGGTCCAATAGATTCGACATCGAATCGGCAAACTCGGGACCGGATTTCGTCTCCGAAAGTGTTTCGGTCAATTGAGGACGAGTCATTCCACGAGTCGACTGACCCAACTGGGCCGAAAGATGGTCATGGATCGCTTTCTCGAGTTCCGCGAAGAACTCCGATTCGCCTCCTCCGACAAGGCTGGAGGCCTTTGCAAGCCGTCCTTTGAGTTTCCCCTTCGATTTGACCTTCTTGGCCACATCGGGGTTCGCCTCGAGGTAATCGTTTCTTCGCCGATAGACCACAAGCCCGATATATCCAAACCAGGGTCCAGCAAGAAATGTCCAATACCCAACCGAGGCGGTGATGGGTTTTCCTTCATCCTGGAGATTGACAGCTCCTGTCCTTCGGATATGCCGAAAGTCTTGCCCAGTAATTCTGATCCTCTTCCGTTTCCCCTTGTAATAGGTGATCGATTGGCCTTCATCCGGTTTGACCTTGAGTTGGAAAGGCCCTCGTTCCAACATTCGATACTGCCCGGTCTGAGGGTCGAAATAGGAAAACCTGAGTGCATCGATGACCATCTCTCCCTCCTGGCGGGGGATGAGAATAAAATCATAGTCGACGATACCACGGAGAAGGTCGCCTCCGAAATCGACTTTCGATTCTTTCTCGACATCGTACTTTTCGATTCCTGGCGGAAGAGTCAATTCCGGTTCGGCGATGGTGTCGAAGTTAGCGCTACCGATGATGGTGACATGCAGTGTAACCGACTCTCCCACCGCCACTTCATCGCGCGACAATTCCCCTTTAAAACTGAAGTTACCAACCGCCCCGGAAAAGTCCGCTGGCCGATCCTGAGTTGGAAGAGGTTTCACTTTAATCCGAACCGGTTGTGTAACGACCTGTCGTCCCGTTACTTGTTCGATCGGTACTCGACGTGCCCGCGAAAAAGTGAAAAACGAGTCTCGTGGATTCGAGCGCGTTTCGACCCTTGCCTTGAGTTGGATAGGTGGGATTTCATAGTCCCCCGGTTTAAGTGGGAACAAGGCATACCGAATACCATGAATCTTAGTGTATGTCTGTCCATTGACTATGGTTCTTCGCGTTGGAGAGGATTGGTCTTCCACTCGTTTGAAAATGAAATTGTTGAGACCGGCCTCCAACCCTGGCGCGTTCAAATCTCGAAGACCGCCGATCCGATCGTAAATATAGAAATCGAATAAGATCTGCTCTCCTTGCCATACCTCGGTCTTATCCACCACTGCCTCGACAAAGATCGGCGGAGTCTCTCCATCTTTCCGGCCCTGAGTTTTGGGGTCGACCACTTTCACGGTGATCGAGTTGGCTTGTACTCCACCCGCTTGAACACCATTGATCTCGATAGGCCCTATCTTGTCTGTTCGGGCGAGGTACTGGTAAGTCAGACTCTTTTTGATCTGGCCATTAATGATTGTGTGGGATTGTGTAATATTCGATTCCCGTTGCACGA
This sequence comes from Candidatus Omnitrophota bacterium, assembly GCA_029261095.1. Taxonomy (GTDB): domain Bacteria; phylum Hinthialibacterota; class Hinthialibacteria; order OLB16; family OLB16; genus JACKFH01. The sequence goes on from JAJDBZ010000566.1 coordinate 2,288, forward strand.
CGAGCTCTGGAATGGAAGGTATCTGAGGTGCGGGAGGCGTACCCCCATCCGTTGTGACCTCAACTTGAAATCGGAAGGGTTGCCCGGGCAACACCTCCGCGTATTCACACTGGACCTCTACCGATAGGACGGCGGCTTCTGCAACGCTGGCCATGGCACCCATCATGACCCAGGAAGCCAACACCCAGCGGAAGAAAAACTGATCCGGTCGCTTCACCAGTCTTTTTCCACCTTCCGTTGTCGCTGCTGCCGTGTGCGTGGGCGCTGCTCAGGCAGGTTATCCAGAAGATTCTGAGCCATCTCCTCACTGATACTCAAAGTGGGGGCAGGAGTGGGTTGTCCCTCGCCCTCTTTCATCTCCGCCCCTTGCGCGGGAGTGGGGGTCGGTTCCCCTTCTCCGGGCTGGGGCTCTGGGGTTGGCGTTCCCTCTTCGCCCTCTTCTTGCTGAGCTTGCTGTTGTTCCTGCTGTTCCTGCTCGTTCTGTTGCTCCGAGTCTTCGCTCTGTTCCTCGTTTTGTTCTTCTTCCTGTCCGCTTTGTTGTTCGCTCTGTTGTTGCTCAGACTGTTCTTCCTGCTCTTGTTCTTGATCCTGTTGTTGTTGGTTTTGTTGGTCTTGATCTTGAGGTGGCTGGCGCCTCATCAGGTTCTTGATCTCGCGCCGAATCATCTCGAGGTTGTATTTGGCGTTTTCATCCTCAGGGATTCGTTTGAGTGTCTCTTCGAAATCCTTGATACACTCCTCGAGTTTCTTCACGTAATCCTGGACAGCCGCGCCCGCTGCGCCTTCTCCTCCCGCAGATGCGACCGCTGCCTCATAATCGCGTTTGGAAGATTTATAACGCGCATTTCCCAGATTGTAGTGAGCGGCTCCCGCCATGTTCTGATCGTCAGCCTGTGTGGCCGATTGAAAGGATTCGATGGCTTGCTCGTACTCCTCCTGTCGATAGTGAGCGGAACCGAGATTGAAATGCAGTTCCGCCGACAAAGGCTCCAGGTCCTGAGCTTTCAAATACTCAGAGGTGGCTGTTTCGTAGTCTTCCGTTTGGAAGGCTTCATTCCCGGGTTGTGCAATATCGCGTTGAAACGGGTTTGCCAGAACTGGAACAGGGAGAGGGATTATTCCAATGATCCCGAGGAGGGCGATCCACCCGAGGTTCGGGAATTCAAGGAGGTGGGATTTTCTAGACATTTTCTACCGCCTCTGCCTGGATTAATTCGCTCTCTCTACGCTTCTTGCGATCGGACAAAAGGGGCTCAATGAGGAGGATGGCAAAAGCAACAAGTAGTGGGATCTGGTATCGATCCTCGAATATCGTGGTGATGGTAGAGGTCAGCTCTTTGTCTTCCTGTTCCCGGATCTCTTCGTAAATCTCTCTAAGTTCCAACTGACCGCCGGTCGCCTGATGCCATCTCCCTCCAGTGGCGGCAGCGACTTTCTGAAGCGTATCGATATCCAGTTTGGTAGTGACCCTCTCACCTTGGGCATCCCGGACATAGGTGACATCGCCCGAATCGTCCTGAACCGGGATGGGGACCCCTTCTGGTTGACCGATGCCGATGGCATAGATGGTGATGCCTTGGTCGGCGGCGGCTTTGGCTGCAGCTACCGGGTCTCCCTCATGACTCTCCCCATCGGTGATGAGTACAATATTCTTATAGCCCTGTTCCTCGGTGACGAATGCTTTCGCCGCTGTCTCGATCGCAGCGGTCAGGTTTGTCCCAGGGGTGGGGAGCCATTCGGTGTCCACTTCCTCAAGGAACAATGAAGCAGCCCCATAATCGAGAGTGAGCGGGCAAAGGATTTGAGCTTCTCCCGCGAATACCACCAATCCAATCCGGTCCCCCTCGAGAATGCGCATAAAACTCTTCATCTCCTGCATCGCTTTGCGCAGGCGGTCCGGGGTGAAATCCTGAGCGAGCATGCTTCGCGAGAGGTCGAGGGCGATCACAATATCCTGACCCGCGCGTTCCACTTCCTTTGTCCGGGTTCCGAACTGGGGGCGGAGGAGGGCAATCAATAGAAAGAAGATGCCAATCACAACCAGAACTTGTTTGCCAACTTGTTTGTCGCGATCGATTCCGTCGATCAGTTTGTTGACCAAATCCGGGTTTCCAAATGTCCGCAACGCTTCCAGCCGCGCACCCCAGCGCGCGCGAAGGAAGAGCACCAACACCGGGAGCAGGAGAAACAGTATCAGAAAATTGGGTTCACCCCATCTCATGGCAGTATCCTATATCGGGTTTGGGAGAGGATCATTTCGAATAACAACGATGCCAACGCTAGAATTCCAAACAATGGGAAGTGTTCATGGTAGCGGTGCTCGCCAAGGTCTTCGATCTCCGTTTTTTCAAGTTTGTCGATTTCGTTGAAGATGTTGCGCAAATCCTGTTGATCGGAGGCGCGGAAATACTCCCCACCAGTCAGCGAGGCCATCTCCTCAAGAGTCTTCTCGTCGATCTTCACGGGCTGCTTATGGAAGGTCTGCCCAAAGAGGGGACTGTTCACAAGGTACGGGGCTTCTCCCGATTTCGATCCCGTACCAATCGTATAGATTTTAACATCCTGAATTTTTGCGATGTTCGCGGCCTGCAGGGGGTCAATGCTCCCCGCATTGTTCTCGCCGTCTGTCAGAAGGACGATCACCTTGCTCTTAGTCTGTGAGTTCTCCAGTCGTTTTAAACACCGAGCCGTTGCCAGACCGATAGCGGTTCCATCGGGGATCGTTCCATCCATACTGATCGTGACGCTCTTCAGGATCTCCAGCAGGACTCCATAGTCGAGAGTCATAGGACACTGTGTGTATGCATCTCCCGCAAAGATGACAAGTCCGATCCGGTCGCTCGTTCGCTTGAGAATGAAGTCTTCGGTGACTTCCTTAGCGACATCCAGTCGAGTCCGTTTCTGATAATCGAGATCCATCGCCTGCATACTGCCCGAACAATCGAGCGCCAGGAGGATGTCGACTCCTTCAGTGTAATTGTTCTCGAGGATGCTTTCGCGAGACTGAGGCCTGGCAGCGGCGATAATCAAGAATGCCAGAGCCAATAGGCGCAGAGCCATCACCGAGTGACGCCACCGAAGAGAGGTGGATGGACGGATCTTCTTGAACCGGGAAAGATCGGAGAATCGTAGAGCGCCGCTTCGACTTCGGCGAACCCAGGAAGCGTACCATGCCACGATTGGCAGCAGAGGTAGGAGCAAGAGGAAGTAGGGATCCGCGAAACTCATCATCGATCAAGCAGCCTCCCTTGTTTCGTCCGCGGGACCGATCAAGTCCACCCGAATCCGCTTCGTCGAGTCGATGACTTTTTCGGTCACCGAGATCAAATCCAGTAGCTGTTCTTTGGAGTCGGTACCCTTGGCGAATTTAAGAAGATCGGTACGACTGAGGATTTCCATCACACGATCATCGTCGGACACCTCCGAAGAGCCGCGACCAAGTGGCGCTTTTTCGAAATGTTCGCCAAGTTCTTCGGTGGTCATTTCAAGGGCGATGATATCCAGCCGATTCTCGAGGTACTCCCGAAGGATTTCCGAGAGTTCCAGCCCGAAGGTTTTGCAAGTCGCGGGATCGGGAGTCGGGCCATATTCCTCCACAGATTCGCGAAGCCCCCGCAATCTTTCAAAAGCAATCTCATGCTCGGGGCGAGGAGGTTCTATAACCAACGGTTCGACTCGATCTCGACGAAGATACCAAATGAGGAGTCCCAACAGCACGAGTGCAAGAACGATTCCCGCCGCGATAGCGATTCGCGTCCAGGATATTCCCGAGTAGACCGGAACCGGCCCGCGAATGTCTTTGAGTTCGAGCGTGGTCTCATCATCAGGAAGGACACTGGCCACTTGGATGGTGATCGGCTGGGTTTCTAAGACCTGAGTGGCGCCGGTCGGAAGTTTGATGGGAACTTGGACAGGCGGGATGATGTAATCTTCTGGAGTGAATGTGGAAAGAGTATACACATCCGTGGTCTCCCAGCGGTCCTCGACCATCTTGGGGTTGCCACGGTGAAAGTCGAGGATCTGAAAACTTTCCAATCCCTCTCCCCACCCCGGTTTTTGAATCTCCACACCAGGGTCGTATTGGATATGCATTCGGTATTCGATCCGATCGCCAATCGTGATCTCCGAACGGTCGACTTCCACCTCCACTGATGCGGAGGGCTCATCCTGCCCCATCATCGGCCGGGGATGACTGAGAAGAATAATTAGAAAAAAGAAGAGCCACGTGCGCTTCATGCTAGTTGAGTCTCTCCCGATGCACTCGGACCTTGTGCGCCTTCATGAGCTCGGCGACCAGCTCGGATTGTCGTTCTTGTTGTTTGCGTTGCCTTACGTCTCTCTCGATCAACGGTCGAGTCTCTTCGAAGTTTTTCTCCACCGCATCGGTTCGATCTGAAACCTTAATCAAATGAAATCCTCTGGCCGACTGGATGGGGCGGGATATCTCCCCGATCTCAGACAGGGCAAACGCGGCTTCAACGACCGCCGGTTCTTTCCCTAGACCGGGGATGGAAATGTCGAGCGGGTTCACCGGAGGTTCCCCCACCAGAGCCGGCGGGTTTTGGCGCAGGGTTCCCAGGCTCCCGCCTTTATCTTTGGTCATGGGGTCGAGTGAGCGTGATTTCGCAACTTCCTCGAAAGGAGACCCGGCCTCGATTTCCGCAAGCGCCGCCTCAGCTTGTGTAGCATCAGCCAGGAGTATGTGTGCCACATCAACCGAAGGAGGGTCGGCATAGTGGGCCTTATTGGCTTCGTAGAAGAGCTGGAGATCCGAATCCGATATCCCGACCTTCCCAGCGACTTCTTCCTGAAGAAGTTGGTTTGCGAGAAGGGATTCCTCAAGGGTTTGGATTCTCCTGCGAAGTTGCGGGTCGCGGTCATAGCCTTTGCGCCGTGCCGCTTCGGCAAAAAGTTTCGATGCCACCATTTCTTGCAAGAGCTGCTCTTTCCCATCCTTCCCCGGAAATTGCTGTTGTCTTATCTGGGGCGGGATCTCTTTCCATACTTCGTCAAAATCGTTTCGAGTGACAGTGACGCGGGTTCCGATGGTTGCCAGGATGTCTTTCGCATCGACCGATTCTTCATCGGTCGCGCCCTCGGTTCCCAACTTCGATGCCTGAACCAATTCCCGTTCCGCCGCCCCCGATCTTCCGAGAACCTCTAAACATTGAGCTGAAAGTTTCCTGGACTCCTTCTTGATCTCGGGGTCGATTTCCGAATAGAGGTGGGTCACCCGCAGAAAATGTGCGAGTGCCGCTTCGGCATCGCCCACTTGGTCGAGCAACATCTTTCCGGTGTTGAAATCGATATTCGCTTTCTCTTTGTCCGATATAGGAGCTCTTGCCAAGTAGTCGTCATAGACCTCCGCGGATTTCTCATAGAGTTGGTTTGCCTTAAGCTGGGATGCATACTCCCTTAGAGACTTTGAATCTCCAGTGGGACTACCCGAATCGGAAATCCCGCTTTTCGAAAGTGAAACAGCCTCGAAACCAAGGACTAATATAACCCCGATCAAAATAAGAATGCTTAAGAGCGACTGGCCCTTCATGAACTCATCTCCTTGGAGCGACGTTTAAAGAAATGAATCAAGGGAAGGACATAATCCGACCCGGTGTTCACATCGATCGAATCGACCGAGAGCGACCGGAAGGTTTTCTGTCGCTCTTCCCCTTCGATCCGGGCAAAATCGGCAAACATCTCCCGAACTTCCGGGTCGGAGGTATCGATTACAATCTCCTCGCCGGTTTCGGCATCTTCCAATTCCAGAATTCCAATCGGTGGAATATCGAGTTCGCGTGGGTCCGCGACGCTTACGTTTATGACGTCGTGGCGCTGGTTGGCGATCGCGAGTGGTTTCTTGTAATCCTCATCGGTCAGGAAGTCTGAAACGAGAAAGACCACCGCTTTTCTCTTTTGGACACGTTGGAGAAATTGGAGTGCGTTTGCGATATGAGTTCCCCGGCCCTTGGCCTTGAAAAAGAGTAGATCGCGGATCAGACGGAGAACATGCGATTTCCCTTTCTTTGGCGGAACATAAAGTTCAATGTCTTCAGTGAAGATAATCAGGCCGACGCGGTCGTTGTTTTTGATAGCCGAGAACGCAAGCAAGGCACAGAGTTCGGCGATCATCTCCCCCTTCATCCGAGTGGTTGTTCCAAAATGAGAGGAACTCGAGGCATCCACCATGAGCAAGACAGTTAACTCGCGTTCCTCGACAAATCGTTTCACATGTGGAGATCCGGTCCGCGCGGTCACATTCCAGTCGATTGTCCTGACATCATCCCCGATCTGGTACTCGCGAACCTCGTCGAATTCCATCCCGCGACCTTTGAAGACAGAGTGGTACTCTCCCCCCAGGACATCGTTGACCAGTCGGTTGGTTCTAATCTCAATTCTGCGAATTTTCTTGATGAGTTCTTTTGGCAGCATGGGCTAGGATCAATTCCAGTTTTTTGAATCCCTTACGGCACCTCAATCTGATCGAAGATCTTCTGGATGACATCTTCGGGTGTGATTTCTTCGGCTTCCGCTTCGTAGGTGAGAATGACCCGATGGCGCAGAACATCCATCCCGATCGATTTGATGTCTTCTGGAGTGACATACCCCCTGCCACGGAGGAAGGCATGGGCCTTGGCAGCCAAGGTCAAGTTGATCGTGGCTCTTGGAGAGGCGCCATAAGACAGGAACTCGGAGAGATTCAGATCATAAAGTTCGGGATTACGAGTGGCGAAAACGACATCGACGATATATGCCTTCACTTTGTCGTCGATATAAACATCCCGCACCACGTCTCGCGCGCGGTTGATCTGATCAAGCGAAATGACCGAGTCGATTGAGGGCTCCTCATGAGAGGTCATTCGGTCGAGGATGAGGAGTTCTTCGTCGCGAGTCGGGTAACCGACCTTTAGCTTGAGCATGAAACGATCGACTTGCGCTTCGGGGAGAGGGTACGTGCCTTCCTGTTCGATCGGATTCTGTGTCGCAAGAACCAGGAACGGGTCGGGCAAGGGATAGGTCTCCTTTCCGATGGTGACCTGTCTTTCCTGCATCGACTCGAGAAGCGCACTCTGAACCTTTGCGGGCGCACGGTTAATCTCATCCGCAAGCACAATGTTTGCGAAGACAGGACCTTTTTGCGGGATGAACTCAGCAGTCTTTTGATTATAAATCAGAGTACCAGTTAGGTCCGCCGGTAAGAGGTCGGGGGTAAACTGGAGCCGATGGAAATCCGCTTGAATCGCTTTGGACAACGTGCTGATGGTTAGTGTTTTGGCGAGTCCCGGGACTCCTTCCAATAGACAATGACCTCGTGTGAGGAGGCCGATTAGCAATCGCTCGATCATATAGCGTTGCCCCACGATGACCTTTTCGATCTCAGTCATCAATGTCGGCACGAAGGCGCTTTCTTCCTTGATTCTTTCGGTTACAGCAGAAATATCCACACTCATCTTTTAGGGACCTTTCTCTTGGTAAAGTTGCTTGAGGGATGACAGGGCCGAGCGGGCCTGTTTGTAGGCTCTTTGGATCTCATCCGGTCGGGGTTGGTCGGGACGATACTTTCTTTCCTCGATTTCGCCAACCAGAGATTGGAGATCTGTTTTAACCGATTCCGGTATTGAGTCATCATCACAATAATCACCGAATTTTCTATGCGTTCTCCCAGTGTACAAAATGCAGGCGGAGATCAAGGTCGATTCCAATAGACCATAAAAATCACGGGCCTGCCCCGCTTTTTGTAACGCTTCGCATCTTTTGAGACTTTCTTCGAGAGGTGCCCATCGATCTGTTTCTTCCCCCTCATTTCGGGATTCCCGCTTCTTAGATCCGAAATAAAATCCCAAGGCGGCCATGAGGAGCAAACAGACTCCCCCGATAATCCAACCGTTCTTCCTCAGCTTTGAGATTAACTTTTCACTCGCGGGAGTCGGTCGTTGAGAAACCGCGATTTCTTTCCCAATAATCTCCACCGATTGAGTCGAACTGTCTCGGAAAAGGATTTCAACCTGAATATCGGGTAACCGGACAGTGCCCGGCGCTGTAACAGCCAATTCGTAAATGAAACTCTTCTCCCCAACGGGTCCAGCGCTTCCCGCTTTCGAGATCGACTTTGTCCGTACGTCGACCTGTTCCACGCTTTCTGGCCAACTCACTTCCGGAGGATCGAGACTGATCCATTGCTGGTTTCCCAACCAGGAAAGAATCAGGGTGTATTGAAAGGAGTCGTCGACATAGACCGTATTGCGCCCGATTTCGCTGCGTCCCTCGATATCGAATTCCTGGGCAATTGCCATCTCCGGGGTCGCGGGAGAGACCAGATCGGCTGTGTTCTGGGAACAGGCAGGATCAACATGATGGATCGCGGATATGAGAACAAGAATCCCAATGAAATTGAATAAACCTTCAAACAGAGGTTTTGGCGGTGGGAGGTTGAGTCGGTTCATCGGAGGGACGTCAGTTCCTGTTGGCATTCCTTTTTTCGATGACACGGTTTCGGAGCCGTTCGAGCTCCTGGTGGGCGTGTTCTTTCTCCTTCGCATAGGGTTGGCCCACGTGCCGAATGACCGCAAGGCCCGAAACGATCCCCTGCCACGCTTCGATAGCCGTATTGGTCGCGTCATTGGTTTCGGATTCGGCTGCGATGCTTTTCAATCGAGCGATGGCGCTATCGGTGTGATGGAATACCGGGGTGTAATTCTGGATAGCCCACTCGTACATTTCGATCGCCTCTACCAAGTCTCCTTCTCTTTCGCTTTCGATTCCTCTTTCAAGGAAATCACCCGAGCGTTGGCATAAAATGATCGCTGCAAAAAACAACAAGACCGTCAGTCCAATCAGGTAGGGTGCGACGGTCTTGAGAATGTTCACTCTTTGCTCTTCTTAGCCGTGTTCTTCTTGGCCCCGGATTTTCCTTCAGCCTTTCCCTTGGTATCCGATTTAGAGGTACTCTCCTTCTGGGTCGAGGCAGAGGATGAAGATTCGGAGTCCTTCTTTGCTGCTTCTTTGTAATCCGCGCTACGGTAATCGGTTTGGTAAAAACCCGATCCCTTGAAGATGATTCCGGCCCCTGTCCCCAACAACCTCCGAACTTTTCCACCTTTCTTGATGTGAGCGCATCCTTCGGGGTCTTTAAAAGTCTCCAATGGTTCGTCCAACATACTTTGGAAATGTTCGAAGGTGTATCCACATTTAGTGCATTCGTAGTCGTAGGTCGGCATCTTTTGTTGCCCCTTAAACTCTGGCCAGACTCAATCGGCGAACCGCGCCCACGGTGGATACCCATCGGGGGCGCGGCTTCTCACCGCATTTCTTACTTGTCTTCGCTTACTTCGGCGTCGACCACTTCGGCTTCTTGAACTCCTTCGGTTGATTCGGTTTCCGAAGCAGTTTCCTGTCCACCTTCTCCCGCGCCGCCTGCTTCCTCAGCAGCTTGCTGGTAGAGGACGTCGGCCAACTTATGAGAAGCGGTCGCCAAGGCCTCTTTTTTCGCGTTGATTTCTTCGATGTTATCACCCTCGAGGGCTTTTTTCAGGTCCTCGAGCGCTGATTCTATCTGCCCTTTGGTTTCGGCATCGAGCTTGTCACCATTTTCCTTGAGCGCATTCTCAGTGCTATAGGCGAGGGCATCGGCTTCATTCTTCGCGGCCACCATCTCACGGTGTTTCCGGTCTTCCTCCGCATGGGACTCGGCGTCCTGTTGCATGTTCTTGATTTCGTCCTCGGACAGACCGCTGGAGGACTCGATCCGAATCCGTTGTTCCTTCCCGGTTCCAAGATCCTTGGCCGTCACATGGACGATACCGTTGGCATCGATATCGAAACCGACCTCAACCTGAGGCACACCTCGGGGCGCGGGCGGGATTCCTTCGAGGTTGAATTCACCCAGCAACCGGTTCTTCGAAGCGATTTCACGTTCGCCTTGGAAAACCTTAATGGTCACCGCGGGCTGGTTGTCCGAGTAAGTGGAGAAAACCTGGGATTTCTTCGAGGGGATTGTCGTGTTCCGCTCGATCAATTTAGCGAACACATCGCCCGCGGTTTCGATTCCCAACGAAAGCGGAGTCACATCGAGGAGCAGAACATCTTTGACTTCGTTCGAGAGTACGCCACCCTGGATAGCGGCGCCGATCGAAACGACTTCATCGGGGTTCACTCCCTTGTGAGGCTCTTTTCCGAAGAGTTCCTGGACGACTTTCTGAACGAGAGGAATTCGAGTGGATCCTCCCACTAGAATGACCTCGTCAATTTCGCTCGGTGAAAGACCCGAGTCCTTCAGCGCATTCTGACAAGGGGCCTTGGTTCGATCGATCAACCCTCCCACCAGACTTTCGAATTTGGCGCGAGAGAGTTTCATGTTCAAGTGTTTTGGCCCCGACTGGTCCGCGGTGATAAAGGGGATATCGACACTCGCTTCCATGGTGCTGGAAAGTTCGCATTTGGCTCTTTCGGCGGCATCTTTCAGTCGCTGAAGCGCCATCGGATCTTTCCGTAGATCCATGCCATTTTCTTTCTTGAACTCATCGGCTATGTAGTCGATAACCACCTGATCGAGATCGTCGCCACCGAGGTGAGTGTCGCCATTGGTGGCTTTCACTTCGAATACACCATCGCCTAATTCAAGGATGGAAATATCGAAAGTCCCGCCACCGAGAACATAAACTGCGATCTTCTCGTCTTTCTTCTTTTCGAGACCGTATGCCAGAGCGGCGGCTGTCGGCTCGTTGATAATGCGAAGTACCTCGAGACCCGCGATCGCGCCCGCGTCTTTGGTTGCCTGACGCTGGCTGTCGTTGAAATAGGCCGGGACGGTAATGACCGCTTGTTCGACTTTCTGACCGAGGTAATCCTCCGCAGTCTGTTTCATCTTCTGCAGGACGCGCGCCGAGATTTCTGCGGGCGCGTAGGTTTTGTCGTTGATCTTGACCACCGCGTTACCCGAGCTGTCCGCAGTCACTTCATACGGAACCTTGGTGACTTCCTCGGAAACCTCGGAGAGTCGACGGCCCATGAAACGTTTGACGGAAGCCACCGTCCGAGTCGGGTTGGTGATCGCTTGGCGTTTTGCGGTAATCCCAACCAGTTGTTCGCCGCTATCGGTAAAAGCGACAACCGATGGAGTGGTTCGATTTCCTTCAGCGTTGGTAATCACAGTGGGTTCGCCACCCTCGATGACGGAAACTACTGAGTTTGTTGTTCCCAAATCGATTCCTATGACTTTTCCCATGATAGTTCTCCTTCTTGATTCTCTTCTATCTTTCTTGTTTGTTTTATCGAGCGGTTATTCTGGCGGACCGGACGAGACGACCACTTTTGCCGGTCGAATGACCCTCTCTCCGATCCGAAATCCCGGTTGATATTCCAAAGCGACATTCCCTTTGGTGATCTCATCATGCGGTTGTTCGGCAACGGCTTCATGAATGTTTGGATCGAATGGTTCTCCCTCAGTAGGGATTCTTTCGATACCCTTCTTTTCGAGGAGCGACCATACCTGACCACGAATCAGTTGGACGCCCTCTTTAATCGATTCCACATCGCCCTCGCTCTCGACTGCTCGATCGAGGGGTTCGAGGATTTCGAATAATTCTGTCACCGGAATAGTATCATTCCGGAGTTCTTCTTTTTCCTTTAGGACTCGCCGCCTGTAGTTTTCAAATTCCGCCTGTTTGTACTGAAGGTCGCGGAGGTGGCTTTCAGTCTGGGCGGCCCGTTCCAAGATCTCTTCGAATGTCAGCTTCTTCTCCCCTTGATCGGTTTGAAGAACGATTGGTTCGTCCTCCAATGTGGAGGCGCGTTCAAGTGCCAGTTCCATAGCCGACTTGACCTCTTCATCGTGGGCCTCTTTCATCTCGGAATCAGACTGTTTCTTCTTGCTCATAACCTGCCATTCTCCGATCCATTCCCATCGGATTGAGAGAGAACCACGTCTCCCGCTCGGTTCCCCTGTCGGACTCTGAACTGCACAGAGTCTTTTTCCTGAAGAATGTGACGGAGTCTTCGAAAATCTCCGATAGTTTGAATTTTGTATCCTTCGATGGCCTGAATCACAGTTCCCGCAGAAAGCCCTCTGGAACTCGCCGAGCCGTTCAAGTCGACCGATTCGATCACCACACCCTCGTCGATAGAGATACCCAGCGTGTCCGCCACATCGTTTGTGATTCCCTCAACGTTCATTCCAAACCAGGAATCGATCCGTTCGATCACACCTCTTCCAGGCATGCCCAGAGTCGGGATTGTGATGCTTTCACGGTTCACTTCTCCCGTGCTGGGTGCGACTCTGAGAACAGTTGCCACCAGCGGTTGACCCTGCCGATGCTCTTCAAGCGCCCTCCAAAACTCGGAACGATTGGTCACTCGATTTCCATCAATCTGGATGAGGAGATCGTTCTCGCGGAGACCCGATTCGACTGCCAGTCCCTGAGGCTCCAACTTGACAGCTAGAAGTCCGCTGATTGTCCCGCCAGCAGGGAGCCCAAGTCGCTCAATCTGGCTTGGGTGTATCCGCTCGACTGTATAAGGGTTGACGATGCGTAACCCGAGCCGCTCTTCAAGCGAGACCCGGCCTTCCACAAACTCGCTGTAGACCTGCCGAACCCTTTCGACCGGAATGGCGAATCCGATTCCGTCGGACCCTCCACCTTCGGTGGCAATCAGGGTGGCGACCCCAATCAATTCACCCCGAATGTTCACCAGGGGTCCGCCACTGTTTCCACGGTTAATCGCGGCATCTGTCTGGATCATCCCGAAGTAGGGTTCGGGACGATTTGGGACATCGATCATTCGCTCTATGGCGCTGACCACTCCGACTGATACACTGTTTTGAAAGGTCAGAGCGCTTCCCATCAAAACCACTGTCTCACCGATCATCAGGTCACTCGAAGATCCCCAATCGATATCAGGGAAAACCCGATCCTGCCCCGGTTTCCAATCGATCTGGAGAACCGCCAGATCGAAATCATTGTCGACTCCGATCATAACGAGATCATATTCCTCACCATCGGTGGTCGTACCAGTGAGCCGGTTCGCGTTTTGCACGACATGGGCGTTGGTCAACACAATACCATCGCGGTTCACGATGACACCCGAACCGGCCGATGAGTAATTCTTTTCCTGAATAATGGAACCGAATCCACGGTTCCTTCCAAAACCAAAACCCTTGAAGGGGTCTACGAGTATCTGCCGACGAACATCCGTCTTGAGGGTGATCACTGACTGGCTGAGCTTTTCGGCCACCTGGACCACTGGAGTGCGTCGATCGAAATCAAGCGTTTTCGACTGGGCGGTCGGGCCCATCAGGATGGCCGCAAGCAAAATCCCTTTTGTAAGTCGATCCATCTATTCCGTTCTCTCCCATGCAGAGTTCTACTCAGGGAGGAATTAGCATGTTGAATGCCAACCCGGATCGCGTCCGAGATTGCAAGAGTAGATGTTCGTAACTCTTTCATTATTAATGGTTTGCGAACAAGTAATTCAGATCGGACGTTGTGGGATGCAGTAATTGGAACTCGACCTCGCTGGCGCGGTGTGCCGAAATGGCTCACACCCGGCAAGCGACCCTATTTCACTCTAGAAGGGATGTTTTCATAAGGTAGGTAGAAAATGTTCGCGCCACCAGCCGTCGCTCTTTTCCAAGAATAAAGTCCACAAGTAGAAGCCAGTAGCGGGAGGAAGTATACACAGGTCAAGAAAAATCATGCCAAAATAGAAATAAGGCCCGAATATCTCAGGGGCCGGAACAATCGGTAGGAGGAAAAAGTTGAAAATACAACTGGCGAAACAAAGCCACCCAACTAAAGTGGAGGGCACCTTTGCCCACGTAGAACGGATATATGCTTTGTTGGAGGCGTCCACCAATCCTGCTCCAACCAATGCTGAGATCACCATAAGACCCAGCGGCGCGCAACAGAGGAGTCCGAAAAGTGCCAAATAGGGCATCACCTGTGGGTACAGACGAACATTATCCGCCAGACGCAATATCGAAAGGAACGGGACAAAGCAGAGTAGAACCAAACAACCGGCCAAAAGCCAAAGGTTCGCCACCACTGAAGTTTCCCCGATGATGAATCCCGATCCCACCAGATTGATTCCAAACCCGACAGCGATACCAAGGAGACCGATGACACACACCCAGAACCCCTGTCTCATATAGAAGACCCACTTGCCCAGGATCATATCGGACGGTGGAATTGGGGATGTCAGAAGAAAGATCGAAGTCCCCTGATTGATCTCCTTTTTCAAACTATTGGAGGAGAACCCCACAGTCACTACCGCGAGGGTGATTCCGACCAGGGTGACCCACCCAACCTGAACTGGGAATCCTCCGAACGCCAGGAAAGGGCCCGCGAGGAGGACAAGGAGAACTCCAGTGAGTCGACTGGGTTTCCATTGTCGATAGACCTCGCGTTCTTCCCGGTCATGGAAACTCCGCCACCCCGTGGAATAGGGCCCGTGAACACGACGGCCCCGTTTAAGCCAACGGAAAAAACCCGAAAACCCTGTTACCTCAGATCGGTTCAATGAAGGCAATCGGTCGCTGGCGAGTCTCTTCCAGTTTCGAATGGCGCCAAGGAACAGTCCGAACTGAATAGAGAGATGCGCCACCCAAGAGGGAAAGATGGGCCATTGATGGATCGGGGATGCGCTGACTAAGTGGTGATCGTATGAGGACACCATACCCAAAGGGGAAAGTGTCCCCAAGCCATCTAGTATCGTCATCAAAGAGTCGGGGATATCAAGTTCTCCGGTTTTACTCATCAGCATGAGACCGACTACCAAAAAGCTGACCGACCAAGGCAGGAGAACTCCGATACCGAGGATCAATCCCCATGCGATTCGAATTGACTGAGCAGTGTCGCGCCCACGCGCTCCAACGAATAGGCCGACCAAGATCACCGTGTTCAGCCAAACTGTCAGGTTGATCAATTGATAAATGAACTCAAGAGGAGGGACTCCGCCCAAAACGAAAACCAAAGAGAGGAATGGAAGGGTTCCCAAAAAAAGAAGCCATTCGATGCTGAGCGGTGTGAGAAGTTTTTGAAAGATGATCGAAGTGGGGGAGAGTGGGGAGACACGGAGAAGGGTGGCGGTCCCACGTTCCTTTTCGCAAGCCATGATCCGAGCGGATGCCTGGACCGCGTGGAAGGTAAAAAAGACAAAGTAGCCCAAACCCAAGAGAATATAAAAAATGTCCTGGCTGTATTGGGCACGGTTGACCGATACGGAAACATCTCCCCAGCGAAGTGCGACCCCCAAAACCAGAAGCGAATAGAGCAGCCCGGCCAGAACGAAAACCCGTTTTTGGCGGAGCAGAAGCAGCAGTTCCTTTTGCAGAATAGCTGTATTCACAACGGAAAGGGTACTGGTCGGGACGGGCCTGTCAACGAAAAAGGATCGATCGCATCCGATTTAAGAGGTCGGCCTGCACAGCCGGGAGGGAACTTGGACCGTTTGCGACTCTTGCAAACCCGGTGACTCGGTCCCTGTTCTTAGGGTACAATAGGCCCATGGAAAGACGGGGTTTCGTTCAATCGATTTCGGCCCTAATCGGGTCGATGCTTTTAGCCGTCGCGGGTTTGGGAACTGTCCTCATCCAAGGCGTCGCCTCCATTCTCAATGGGAAAAGCCAGGAGGGAGATTGGATTCCTGTCGACCACATTGATCGTATTCTTCCCGGCAAACCCACAGAGAGAACTATTTCTTATTTGACCAAAGATGGCTGGGAAGAGAAGAACGACCGTCAGAAGGTGTTGATTCTCTTTGAAGAGAGCGAGCCGGTAGTCTATTCCTCATCCTGCCCCCACCTCGATTGTCCGGTGTCCCTGATCCCCGATGAAGAGAGGTTCGTGTGCAAGTGCCACATGTCCTACTTCGACGTTCAGGGGAAAGTCATGGAGGGTCCATCGCCCCGTGGTCTCGATCCACTTCCGACGAAGATCGAAGATGGTGTCCTTTACTGCCGGTGGGTTCGCTTCCAAAGCGGCGGCTCGAAATCGGTGGAGATCTAAATGGGTTTCGGCGACTGGTTGGATAGCCGCGTGGGGCACCGAAGTGCTGTGGCCGGGAGTTGTCAGCGACCGCTTCCAGATGGAGTCAGTTGGATCCGCGCACTGGTATTCGCATTAGTTGTCCTGTTTGTATTCGAAGGGCTGACCGGGTTCCTGCTTTCTCTTTCCTATTCCCCGAGCACCGAAGCGGCGCATGCGAGTGTCGACTATACCCTCAACGAAACCCTCTTCGGTGGATATGTGAGGAGTCTTCATTTTCACGGTTCAAGTCTTGTTCTGGTTTTGATCACAATGATCGGCCTCTGCTGTTTCTATCAAGGCGCCTACCGTGGCGGTAATGAGTTCAGTTGGATCCTTGGGATCATTCTTCTGAACTTGATATTCGGTTATACCATCACCGGGTTCCTCCTCCCTTGGGACCAGAACGCCTTATGGGGGACTAAGGTCCGTACCTCGATTATGGGTTCCACTCCAATGGTCGGACCCATGGTCCAGAATGTGGTTCAGGGTGGGGACGATATTGGAAACCTGACATTGACACGGTTCTACACCGCGCATTTTTTTGTTCTCCCCCTTGTCACCTTCGGGATTTATGTTCTCTATCGTGGCATTAAGAACCACCTTTGGAAGAAAAAAATGGGGGAGGTTTCCGACCCGAATTCCCTACCCGTGTATTGGCCTTTTCAAGCCTCCCGCGACATAATGGTCTCCTGCATCTTCGTTGGGATTCTTTTCGGGATGGCCTATTTCTACCCCATCCATCTTGGTCCCAAGGCAGACCCGCTTCTCAGCTACCCCGCAAGACCCGAGTGGTTTTTCCGGTGGCTCTATCAATTGCTGAAATACTTCGAGGGGTCCGCTCAGATTATCGGTACGCTGGTCATTCCGGGGATTATCGGAACGATTCTCTTTCTCATTCCATTCGCCGACAGGTCAGGGAGATCCGGTTTCGCGGGGAAGAAAACACTGACCACACTTTTGTTGTTCATTGCTCTGTTCTGCACTTCCCTCACAGCGATCGCTTTTTATCACGATCTAGAGACTGGACACTTCGAAGAGGTCGCCTTGTGGGAAATGGAGGCAGACACCGAATTCGATGTGGATGGTTTTTATAAGTCGGAGTGTTTCGAATGTCATGGCAGAAAAGGGAGCGGTCTCCTCGATAAGACTCCCGATTTCAGCGACCCGGATTACTGGTCCCCGAGCCGCCCCGATGTCCTTTTGATCAAGGCCATTCTCAATGGGGTTCCCGATGAGAAAGATGAACTCCCGGAAGATGAAGAAATGCCCGCCTACGAAGATCAGATCAACGCGGCCCAGGCCAAAGCATTGATTGACTTCAAACTGAAACCTTTTGCCTCGGAATAAGGATTCCTTTCTTCCTCACCTATCAATGCCTTGCTCATCCCGCTCCAAGAGCACCGGGTGTCCTTGTAACCCGTACCGCTTTCCCTTCTGAACGACAGTCCAAAAGAATGCAACCAGTTCCCCATCCCGAACAACAGGTGTGATGTGCCCACTATAGGCGACTGATCCAGGTCCGAACCCTCGCAATAGAAAACGCTGAACCGGATCGGCTTGGGTGAACGTGCCGTCCGTGTCTTCCGAAATCAAATGTGCAATCTTCATACCACCGGCCAGTAGGTGTTCCATGATGAGGAGATGGACTTTGCCGTCTGCGTAGAATGCTCCTGTCAATTCCTGTGCGCGGACTTCCGGAGGTCGACTCGTGACGGGTTCAGCCCCTCTCCATGAACCCGGATTCTCTGGTGTGGATGATTGAGAATGCACAATTCTGTAACCGCCCGGTCCGGTCCTGCGGTGGTAGAGGTGAAGAGAATCATCCCCAGGAATCGCGAGTAGTGCCGGGTCATCATCTTCACCGGGAAGATCGCTGATAGGCCTATCGGTTTTGGTCCAGGGAAGATCCTCAGGGTCATCTTCTGATATCGCAAGCCCGATTCCTCGTTCTTCGAAACGGGATGTCCGCCGCGCACTAAATGGGACGAGAAGGAGACCACCAAGGAATGCCATTCCGACCGGACTGGCCACACCGTGGCCATCGTATGAATTTCCAGAGCTTCCTTTTTCGACAGCAGCTCCATGGTATTTCCAATCCTCGAGGTCGCTGCTGGACCAAAGATGCAGCTCGGTTTCATAGGTGTTGGGATGATGCGGACTGTCGAGTGGAACGACGTCAGCAATCAAATAGTATTTTTCCTTCAATGGATGCCAAACGATCGAGTGTTCCCGAATACTCGCTTCGCCAATGGGCGATGTCGCATCCAGCTCGACTCGGAAAACCTTGCTGCGATCAACCGCCGGGATAGGGGATGGAGACTTGGCGGCGATTGTTCCCAGAGAAAAGAACAGAATGAGGAAAGAGACTGTTGTTGCGGAGATCTTCATTCTAAGGGGCTCCATGTTCGGACAGAAAGAAAGGCTTGAAATGGGTTCTCACTCTTTCTCTGCAAAAAGGTTCACCCATTCACGTGTCTTCTTCAAGTAATCGTTCGGTTCCAGGGGAAGGTAATTCTTATAGGTTTGTTCTGGAAACTTTTTCGGGATGGCCGGTTCGATCTGGGTACCTTCATGCCATTCATTGAAAGAGGTGACCGAAATGAAATCGGGATTCGCATCGATGGCCGATTGGAACATCTTATCGTAGTATGCGCCCTCATCTCGCTCGCGATAATTGCCACCGTTCCATGGCCGGATCGGGAGGTCATCATAGCCGGGGCCGACACTGGGGATGAACAACTTTCCGATTGAATCGGTCCACTCACGGAGGACCTTCCAGTTTCCTGGAGTCGATCCCTCGGTGAATCCTTCGGTGGCAAAGTAGGTGTAGACCCCATCGAAGCCCCCCTCGGTCAGAAGCGTTTTGTCTTTCTCGTTCACATAGAGAGCAATCATGACAGCGTCATGGTCGGTTCCGCGAATCGTATCCGACGCATCCGCCAAAAGAATCCCAGCCCAGTCTTCTTTGGGAATCAGATAGGAATCGTAAACATAAAACATCGGCAGGTTGCCGCGATTGTTGTCCCGGTAGAGAGCCGGCGAGTCTTTGTATTTGCCGATCAAATATTGAAGATCCTCTTTGACCGATACGGCGCTCCTCCCCGGATAGGGTTCAATATGGAAATTGACCTGGAGTCCCTTCTTTTCCGCTTCGCCGATCAAGAGCTCCGCCGCCTGGTCATCGTGCTTGCCTTGGCCCCACCAGGAAACATTGATCACTCCGATTCCGGCGCTGGCGATCATGTCGAGATGGGCTCTGACGGTTTCTGGGTCAAGTGAACTGTAGAGTCCGATCTGCGGGTAGAAGGGCGATCCGATTTCTTCCGGCGGGGAATGGTGCTCAATCACCGGCCCCGAGCGCGGTGTCACGGCATGGTTCCAGTGGGACCAATGGCCATCGGTTTCAGGATTGCCATACCAGGCGTAGTAATGGATATGGACTTTCTCAGAGGGAGGGATTGCTTGTGTCGATGTGAGTACGAAGGCGAACCCAAGAATAATTGGAAGAATTCTCTGCAACACCGGATTGGGCCTCCTCCGATAGATTACTTGGAAAAGGAAAGGGGGGACACTGTGTGTCCCCCCCATTTTGGTTCAATTTAAAGTCAGATTCGTGATTGCGATTAGACTTTAGTCACTTTGACCGCTTGGAGGCCTTTCCGGCCTTGTGCGGTTTCGAATTCAACCTTGGCGCCCTCATCGAGGGAGCGAAAGCCATCGCCTTGAATCTCGGAATGATGAACGAACAAGTCTTCTCCACCGCCGTCGGGGGTAATGAACCCAAAACCTTTTTCATCGTTAAACCACTTTACTGTTCCTGCACCCATTTAACTAAACCTTCTTTCTGATTGTTGTATTGAAAATTCATCACGTCCGGGGAGAAAACACGGCTTCTAGGGCAAGACTTAGGGAACGATGGTTCGGTCATCTGTATCTCGCGGTGGGAAACTCGTCAAATCCTACTTCTCTTATTGGTGCCGCTCTGAACCTTCAACATCTTTCCTAGGACTTTACATTGTTTCGGGACCGTGTCAAGCAGAGTTTTTTTGTTCCCTCAAGAAAATCTTGTGTCCTATCTGAGGACTATTCGGAGGAACCCAACCAAACGGCATAAAATGGGTCGAAACAGTTCTCGACGATGCGAAAATATCCCTCGGGGGTAGGGTGAACTCCATCTGGCATGCCCACCCCCGAGCCATATTCGGTGTTTCCCCCCGGAAAGGGAGCATAATCGGGTGGTTTTCCGGGAAAGGGAACTGTTTTCGGTTCTGCCATCCCCTCGATTCCGAAGTGGAATTGCAGCAGCCCGTAGTTCTGGACATATTCAAGACGGTCGATGCGCCGCGCCAGAGCGAGTTTGCTTCGACCGAGTTCCACCAAGGCGGCGTTCATCTCTCCAGTCGAGGGGGCGCCTTTGGCATGGAGGCCATAGGTTTCGCCGATCTTCTTCGGGTCCAGGAAATCGTAATCGCAGAGGAGAACACGGGCCCCCGGCCGGACCTGTAGAATCCGCTCCACAATCTTTTCGATATCGGAACAGATCGCCTCCCATTTTTCCGTGCGGGTTTCGGGGGTCGCCTCGGTGATGTCGTTTTTAAAACAGTGGTTGAGGAAGTCGTTCCCGCCGATGCTGAGGTGGACGATGTCGATGGTGGGATGGGCTTCCAGTTCGGAGGTCAGCACATCCAATTTCCCCTGGTGGTTGGTCGCCCACTGATCGGCCCGAGACCCGCCGATGGCGGTCTTGTTTCCCACGACCTCGACCCCCTCGATCCCCCGCGCCTCAAAGACCTGTTCGAAAATCCGAAACCCGGCCACCCCAGCGGCCCAACTGTCGCCAACGACGAGGATGCGGTCCACGGCGTAAGAGGGGAGCGGAGTGAGGAGGAGGGTGAGAAGGATGAATACTTTTAGTTGGTGAATCATTGTTGACTTTCCATGGGCATCTGATTCTAGCAGGATGATCATACTCCAATCGACTCTCGTGAGGGAATGGTAATTCTCGAAGGCCTTTCGATGGAAGAGGAAATCCTCTAGAAAGACAATTACAGACTAGCATTGGAGCGGCTGCATCCATAAACTCCAATGGCTTATACCGGAAGAGAAACGGCCGATTGAATCTATTGCTCTCTTTCAGCCCGGAGAGAGAAGGACAAGTGGTGAATCCATGGAATCCGAAAAAGTCGACAGAGACCGACCACTCATCCCCACTTTAGACAAAGATATACTGACGAAGGGACTCAGTTATCCGCTTGGCGCCCAGGCCATCTCTCGGGCTCTGGAGAGTGTTCCACAATTTGACTTATTGCGGATTGCGTTTGGGAGGCAAACCTACAAATTCGATAGGTCTTACTCGCCGAAGGAAATTGCCGGCTTTTCAGACATCTTTCAAATCAATCCAGACTCGTTCAACGGAGAATGGTGGATCTTTGTTAAGGCGCTGGATTCGCGCTTTAGGTCCCCTGTAAAACGGGTGATCGAAGAAAGAATCCTTCCGCTCGCAAAAGACTGGCTTCTCACCTGTGACCCAGAGAAATGGAAGTACTCAATCCACTATTTTCAGGCAGCGGTCCACGTTGAAACAAAGCAACTGATCGCAATGGAAACGGCAAAATCGGAGGTCATTGATCTGAAGTTCTTCGACTTTCAATCGGAGGAGGAGGATTAATTCTGTCGCATTCGGGTTTCGTTTGAATGTGCCGGTCGGGAAGGTATCGATATGAGTAAGACCACGCTGGCCTATTTCGAAAAAGAAGACGTGCTTCATCTCTCCCTGTCCGAGGGGGCCGAGGAGGGAAGTGTCGAAATCAGTCCGAACATCACCGCCGAGTTGGATGGCCAAGGCGAGTTAATCGGAATCGAAATCCTTAATGCCAGCCAATTTATCCGCGATTCGATTCTAGAATCGGTGCAGGGTCGAATGCTCAAGATCTCCGCGGCCGCTCCCACGGCGGACGGTCATTAAGGACCCCGGAAGGTAGCGGGACCTTTTCGCAGGAGTAATAACTCCTGACGAAATCCGCACCGGAGTACAACTCCGGCGCGAGCACCAGGGATTTCGATTACTCCGGCCGAAACTTCGTCTTCCCATCCACCCCACGGCACAACTCTTCCAGGATTTTTACTGAGGCGTCCAAATCCTTCAGCGAGATCACTTCGCTGGGGGTGTGCATGTAGCGGAGGGGGAGGCCGACTGTGCCGGTGGCGACCCCGGAGCGGGCGAGCTGCATGGAGCGGGTGTCGTTGGGGGCTTGGCCGGGGACCGCACCGAGTTGGTAGGGAGATTTGGTCTTTTGGGCGGCCTTCTTGAGGAGGTCGAAGATGTACGGGCTGACCGAGGCACCTCGGGCGAGCCGCGGACCCTCGCCTAACTGGGTCAGGCCGGTCTTGCGGAGGTCCATGCCGGGGCTGTCGGTGGCGTGGCAGACATCGATGCAAATCCCAATGTCCGGATCGACTCCATAGGTGGAGGTGATCGCCCCGCGTGTGCCGATCTCTTCCTGCACAGTGGCGACCGCGACCACCTTCGCTTTCGGTTTCTTTCCTTTCGCCACAGCCAAGAATGCTTCCGCCGCCACATAGACTCCGGTGCGGTCATCCAGGGCGCGCGAGGTGACCAAATCGTTTCGGAGTTCCTGGTAACCCATGTCGTAAGTGACCGCGTCTCCGATGGACACCAGCTTCTCCGCCTCCGCTTTGTCCTTTGCGCCGATGTCGATCCAAAGTTCGAAGACTTCCGGGATTCGATTTTTATCCGCAGCGCTCATCAGGTGGATCGCCATCTTTCCGGTGACACCGGAAACCGACCCCTTCTCGGAATGGACAAGGACACGACGTCCCGGAATCAGGCTGCGGTCATGGCCGCCGATCGTCCCGAAAGAAAGAAACCCATTGTCATCGATGTGGCTGACCTGAAGCCCGATCTCATCGGTGTGCCCCGCGAACATGATGGTGGGAGATCCCTTCGGATTAAGGATCGCCATGCAGTTGCCCATCGTGTCCACCTCCACCCGATCCGCCGCCTTCTCGATCCGTTTTCTAAAAACCTCCC
>JAJDBZ010000567.1 GCA_029261095.1 Candidatus Omnitrophota bacterium
CAGGCGGTCCGTGAAAGGTCCATGTTCGATCCGTCGGAATCCTAAGGTCACTGAAACCGTGACCGAAAGACGGTTCATTGGAAGTATCCACCCCTTCCCCATTCAAACCAGTGAGGATCGTACTTCCGTCCTCATCGCGAAAGTCTTTTTGCAACAGAATATCGACGGTTTCGCCCCGAATTCTCAGGAACAACCTTGGGTGTTCGATGTCGAAAAAAGTTTGGTTGGGTTCCCAGATATCCACCTTGGCGGCCGAATGTTCTGTGAGCTTCTCTAAATCAATTCTTCGAACTTCATCACAATCCATCGTGAGGTAAAAAATGGAAATGCCTTCGATTCTCTTCATTTCAGAAATTGGAACTGGCTCCAATTCGGTGATCAATGTGGTCGACGTCGCCCATCCATAGTAAGGGATGAGAATAGCATAGGAAATTGCTTGGGCGATCAAGCATAGACCCACGGAACGTATCCATTTTCTCGGCAGGTCCCAGCATAGGAATAGAACAAATGGAAACTCGATGACGGGAGTCAGGATGACAGCCACGCCGATGAGAGAATACAGGTATGGCACAACTCCCATGAGGGGGGCCTCAGAAAGGAAAACAGGTTTCAAGTGATCCGCGATGAGGCCCAGGGATGAATATCCAAAAAGTGCCGAAGCATAGTTGGCCGCGATCATGGTCAGAATCGTTTTAGTTTTCCCAAACCCGCCTAGTTTGGCGAGAATAATACCCTCCAAAACTCCGATTCCTATGTTTCCAATGTATAAGTGAATTAGAGTTCCCCACATGAGGGGAGTTCCCATGTTGGCATGGGCTGGAAGGGGCGCCAACATCAGAGAGAGCGAGACATAGTGCAACCATGGGGAGTCTTTCACGGCCACAATTCTGGCACAGGGAACGGATTTCATGGTGAGTATTGTAAGAGTCTTAGAGATTCATACCACTTACATCTCACCAAGAGGTTTGCCGGGCTACAGTTTCCTGGTGTTCCGATAGGATATTCGTTGAAATGCATTCTAAAACCTTATCGACCTTACTCCTAATGATCGCGGTCATCCCAATCGGTTCGGGGCACACAAATTCATTTGAATCCAAGCCCCTAACAGTCCTTGACCTGAGGCCGGCGTTGAACAGTGTGTACTCAGATTCGAAGGCTTATGATGTTGCCAAAGCAATCGGCGCGCTTCAGGGGGTGGTGAACCGGGAGAGGCCGCGACTTTTTGTCATTTATCTCCCCAACCGGATGGCTCTCGAGCGGGGGTTTCCGATCGAGGAACCCTGTCTGGATCTGTACTGGTGTCGATGGCTCCGCGAGGAGGACCGAATTCTTGCAGATTGTGAGATCCATGAGACAACGGATGTCTGGGAAGTCATCGATCAGTTCCAGCATGAGATCCAGGGGCTGGTGCTCTGGGATGAGGAGGTTCCGAGCACTTCCAACGTCGCATCGACCATCGCCGGAGTTGAGAGCCTGCTGCCTGTGCGCGGGAGCGTGGATGAAGATTCTTTTCATGGCGAACTTCAGAAGCGCTTCCCTTCCCTCGGGGTCCGCATCGATCTCCGCGATCGCTTTACCGGAAGGGGAATCATACCGGAGACAAACCTCGATTCGACCGGAAGCGCCAAATGCGATGCCTATCTGTGGGCCATCGAAAAGTACCTTAAGACCGGACTATGCAGTTCGACCCTCCTGGCTTATTACATTGATGGAATCGATTGGCGAGAACTCACCCCAGACCCGCCACCTTATTTGGATTATGGCAATCTCGGTCTTCTGAACGCCGATTATTACATCGCGCGAAAGGCATTCTTCTTCGATCTCTCTCCCTGGACCGATGTCTCCGCGACGGACGATCCCAATCAACCTATCGGGACGGATGGTCGGACGCTGAGAACAATTCTTCTCGAAGCCAACCGAAGGAATGAGAACCAGGCGATCATGACCTGCGGCGGGTTTGTCCCCTGGTGGATTAAGTACACCAATTTCAAGTTCAGTTCCAACACCGAGATCCGGACCCACCATGAACCGGTGGAAACTGAGTGGCATTTTTCGGATGTGCTATCGGCATACAACACGGTGATGGACGCGGATGCGGCCGGGCTTATAGGTTTGGCGAACGCTTCGGTTTTTCAGCACATCCCCCTTCGAGAGAAATACGAACAGAACCCGCTTCCGGAACCCGTCGAATACGATGCCGACACCACCTATGTCTTGTTCGCCATGTTGGACTACGATTCCGCGGCCTGGTTGGCCCAAGCTTACGCGTTCATCTGGAACGACCCGAACCGGGGGAAGATCCCATTGCTTTGGGGAATCAACCCAATCCTTTCCGAGCGAGTGCCGATGGTTTTCGATTCCATTTTCTCGACATTGACTGAGAACGACCGTATCGGATGCGACGAGGGGTTGGGGTATATCAACCCGAACCTTTTAGGGGGTGACCGTCGGCATTCGGACCTCCCAGATGGAAGAGGGTTTTATCTGAAGACCGCGAAGAAATACTTTGAAAGGTTCGATATCGACACCACCGCTTTTGTCATTACAGGGCATGAGGGAAAAGCGACCGAAGAAGCCATCGAGATCCTTGCCGAGCTCTCACCCGGTGGGGTTGGCTTCCAGGCCGGTGATCGGATTCGAGATGGAGAACACCAGGGGGTCGCATTCAAACAACAGGAAGCCGATTGGCCGCTTCACTTCTCCTCCGAAAAGATCTCGAAAGAACTGGAACATTGGATCGACCGCAAGGGGCCGGGGGAGTTTCTCTTTATCCGATGTATTCTGGTCACACCGACACAGCTGGTGGAAGGTGTCGATCTTTTGCGGACCCGGAGGTCCAATTTAAAGTTTGAAATCCTTGATGCTCACAATTTCTATGACCTGCTGAGGAGAGTCGCGCCTTAAGTATCCTGCGGTTTCGGGTATCCATTGGGGACATGGAAGACTACAATTTGTTCAGAAGGTCATTCACTCAAGATGCTTCGGGGGAGGAGGATGGTGAAATGGCGATAGGATCTCGATGGGTTACACTTCTCATGGCTGGAATGGTTTCACTGATTCCCTTTTGGGATTTGGAGGCAAACGCACAGCAACCTCGAAGCATTTCAGTCATGGCCTACCGGACTGAAATATCCCCGAGCAGCCCTGAGGAAGACGCCCTCTTTGTTTCACGGCTTGTCCCTCATTTGGCTCGGCTGATGTTCGGCGATCTCACTGGAAATGGTTTCTCTTATGAGACGATCGATGTTCAGATTAACCGGCGCTTCGCGGTTGAGGAAGATGGATCCTATGTAACGGCTCCATCGGGTCGGAAAGTGGTTGACGCTGATACCTTTTTCACCATCAGAGGAGACCAGTTCTATGCTGCCACTTTAGCATACCTTGGTTGGAGGCTGGAATTCGAGAAGAAATGGATTCATGACGCCTCACCTGAATCAGTAGAACTGGAGCTCACCCCCCTCCAAATGATCGGGGATAACCCGGACCTTTCGGAATTGGAAAAAATTGGCCAGATCCTGGTTTACTACCAACTTCATCAAAGACAATCTTCTGGTATTCAGGAGAAAATTCCCGACCCTGATTATTGGCCGGTGTCGCCAGTATTCGATATCGATGCCATAGGGGTACAAGTTCAATTTAACATCCGTGGAGGGGTAGTCACTGTCCTACACTCGGAATCGAGCCGCGTCTGGCAACTCCCCTTCCCTGTTACCGGGAGTTGCGACCGCTGGTTACGGCTATATGAGAGGCATGTCAATTCATCCGGACTTGAGAAGGCTGCCGAAGAGATGAAGGAGGAGGTCATGAAATGGAATTGATTTCACTTTAGAGCCTCCGCTCCCTTATGTTGATCGGCATCAGTCTTAACTTCCCATTGAAAACAAGGGGAAATACCGACTAGAATTCAATATGACTTCACTCCCAACCCATGTGTGGACCTGGAAATAATCATGAGTATCAGATCTCTCTGTTGGGTAGTATCCTTTTTCGCTTGGGTTTCGGCGTGTGTGGCTGATGAGGACTCGAATCTCCCACTCGCTGCTGAGCTTGAAACCTTTATCCAACATATCGAGTATCTCCAAGAGCTACCTGGGGGAATGGAAGGACTTAACCGTCGCCTGAACGCTGAAATCGATCGAGTGGAAATCGAGGTCCTTGACCTCGATCGTCAACTCGAAGCGGTCAAGAATCGCTTCGCGGATCTCTCCAACTCCTCCACTCTCAAGACCCCGGACCACTGGGCCTACATCAAACCGGAACGCGCGAGTATCCCCGATTCGATCTATCGGAATCGCGTGCGAAACCCAATTGACTCATTTATCTTTCACCGATTGGAAGTCGAAGGATTACCCCCATCCCCAGAAGCGATACCAGAGAAGCTCATCCGAAGAGTCTACCTTGACCTCATCGGACTACCCCCAACCCTTAAAGAGCTGAACGAGTTTCTTCGCGATGACTCCCCGAATGCTTATGAAGAGATGGTGGATCGTCTTCTGGATTCTCCTCACTATGGTGAGCGACAGGCGGAGACTTGGCTCGATCTCGCTAGATGCTCCGATTCCTGCGGGTACCATATCGATGCGAACCGTCCGATGTGGCCCTACCGCGAATGGGTGATCCAGGCATTCAATCGGGATCTTCCATTCGACCAATTCACCATTCTGCAGCTGGCGGGGGACCTTCTGCCAAACCCCAGTGATGATACGAGGATTGCAACTGGATTCCACAGGAACACCCTGTTTAATGAAGAGGGGGGGATCGACGCGGAGGAGTTTAGAACGAAAGCAGTCGCAGACCGGGTTTCGACCACCGCCACCGTTTGGATGGGCACCACGATGGCGTGCGCGGAGTGCCACGATCACAAATACGATCCCATTTCTCAGAAAGAGTTCTTCGAGTTTTATGCCTTTTTCAACAATACCTCTGAACTTGGTGGCGGCACATTTGCTTCAAGAGCACCACTGATTCATTTGTTTGAGGGAAACCAGAAAGCGGATCTCAACAGGTTAACCGAGGAGATTGAACAGTCTCAAGGGAGACTAGATACGCATACACCCGCTCTGACCAGACAGCAGGTGGCTTGGGAAGAAACGATGATGGAAGGAATCGATTGGGAAACCGTTGAGATCGATTCCGTGGAATCCGAAAGCGGTTCGATACTAACGGAAAAGTCAGATCATTCATGGGCGGCATCCGGGATCGTTCCGGTCACCGATATCTATCGATTAGAGGGGACCTGGCGGAACCCAACTGTGACTGCTCTCCGTTTGGAAATTATACCTCTAGATGATTCGGGAGGGTCGAATGGTGTTGCTCGAAGTGACCAAGGGATCCCAGCGCTGGGGGAGGTTCGATTACTGACAGCCCCACACGATGGCACAAGTGAGCTGACCGCGACAAAACTGTTATTCCCAAGTTGGAATACGGACCGTCAAGTCCCGAAGAGAGTCGTGGATGGAAACCCACGGTCCGCTTGGATTTTGGATGCGACGGATACTGAGGTTTATGAAGCCTGGTTCGAGATCCCTGAGTCGTCCAAAATTTCCAAGGGATCTCGATTTGTCCTGGAACTAGATCAACGAGCGGGTAATTACTCCAGCTTTGTTCGCTTTCGGTTGACTGCAACCTCGACTGACCGGCCTGTAAGACTCCCGCCAAAGAAAATCCTTGAGATTCTCGAACTGAAGAAAGGATACCCAAAGGGAAGTCGCCGTCCTAAAGGGGAAACCAAACTGGCCAATCTTCCAGATGCCAAGAGTCGTGAACCCGACAGGGGTCGGTCTTTCGATCAAGAGAAGAAACTTTCAGAGTATTTCCGGTCGGTGGCCCCCTCACTCGATGAGACTCGTACGGATCTAGAAACTCTCACGCAGGAGAAGAAGGAACTTCTGAAAAAGATTCCGCAAGCCTTGGTCATGGGAGAAAACACGGAGCCTCGGATGACCAACATTCATATCCGGGGTGATTTCTTGAGACCCGGAAACCCTGTTACCCCCGATGTGCCGGATGTGTTCGGAACATTCCCACCCATCTTGGAGCGAACCCGACTCGGATTAGCCAAGTGGTTGGTCAGTGAGGAAAACCCCCTTACTGCCAGGGTCGCTATGAATCGTCTGTGGCAACAGATTTTCGGTCGAGGGATCGTTGAGACATCTGAAGATTTTGGCATTCGCGGGGCTCCACCAACTCACCCGGATTTGCTGGATTGGCTAGCGTTGGAGTTCATGGATCGAGGCTGGAGCACTAAGGAAATGATCAGACTGATTGTTTTGTCTTCGACTTACCGCCAATCCTCAAAGGTTGCTCCGGACCTTTACAATCGAGACCCCTATAACCGACTCCTCGCGAGAGGTCCGCGGTTCAGACTGAGTGCGGAAGGGATCCGTGACAATGCGCTCGCTGTGAGCGGCCTATTGAACCGGAACGTGGGAGGTGCGAGTGTCTTCCCCGTCCAACCCGCTGGAATCTGGTCCCAGATAGGATCTCCCGGATATGGAGTCGACGAGTGGATCGTCAGTGAGGGTGTCGACCGACACCGAAGAGGGTTGTACACCTATTGGAGGCGTTCGAATCCATATCCATCGTTCACCGCTTTCGATGCTCCCTCAAGAGAGTATTGCACAGTGCAAAGGCCGATCACTAACACGCCCTTGCAGGCCCTGGTTACGCTCAACGACCCTGTTTTTCTGGAGGCGGCTTCCGAATTCGCGAATCGAATCCTAGAAGAAGGGGCGGAGACCCCTCACGAAATGATCGATCACGCTTACCGGTTGTCACTGAGCCGTCAACCGACTCCGATAGAGACGGAGAAATTGATGGAATTGTACAAGAGTCAACTCGAGAAATACGAAACGGTTTCGTTCGAGAATGGGGAGAGTGAAAAAAACCTCGGAGCCGCCGCTCCGGAGAACCCCAGACATGCGGCATGGACCATTGTTTGCCAGGTGATTCTGAACCTGGATGAAACATTAACTAAGGGATAGTAGAACTCAACCCAAGTCGACAACAATTAATTCCTCGGCATCGACTCCGTAAGACCCCTCCGCTAGGATTCGACCGCCCGGACCCATTGCGAGAGAACAGCCAATGCATTTTCTTCCTTTCCAGGGGCCCGATGAAATCCATCCCACATTGCTGACTCCAAAAATGGTGACATCGAATTGGGTCGTCAATTGATGATACGCTGTCTTCCAGAGATCTCCATAAGGATCGGCTTGATTGTCATGGTCCGCGTCCACTGCCCAGGCACAAGGGGAGGCAATCAAGGTCGCGCCCATCTTGACCAGGGAGATCGAGAGGTAGATATTCTCCGGAAAATTATCGGCGCAAATGGTCATCCCGGAACAACCGAAACCCGTATCGAAGACCGAGAGTCCTCTTCCGGGAGTGTATAGGTGTTGGGCAATATCCAGAATATGAATCTTGCGATGTTTCCCGGCGATCCTTCCATTCGAGGAGACCCAGATCGAAGTGTTGAAAATCCCCTCTCCCTCCCGCTCGGTGATTCCCGCGATCACGTCGATCTCGTTCTCCTGGGCGATTCCTTGGAAGAATTGGGTGGTTTCACCGGGGAATGTTTCGGCCAATGCCCTCGCTTCTTCGCAAGTCCACCCGAGGTCGAGACATTCGGGCAAGACGATTACGGAGCAACCCTCGCGTTTGGCTTGTTCAACCATATGAGACGCGCGGTTCAGATTGTCCGCACGTTGCCCACCTTCGACAAGCAATTGCCCCATTCCAACCTTCATACGACTCCTCTGGATCCTCCCATATACGATGGGGATTTTTCTCTCATCAACAGGATCAAGTGTTGAACGCTTCTCCGACAACGTCTGATCGCTTCACGCTACATCCTCTTTTTCCGCAACCCCATTGATCTACAATCGATTATCGGGGAGAACGCCTCGCGTATTTAGCCCTGGATTATTAATGAATTTCTAACAGCATTCACGGGAGAGGCAGATGTCGGACAGAGAAGAATTGGAATCCTGGGAAATTGTACATGACATTCTCGTGGCACAATCCGTTGAGAGTCTTGAAACATTTCTCGATACTTTGACGCCCGGTGAAACAGCCAGGATGATTTCTCGCCTCGACCTCCAAGATCAGAGGGCCTTTTTCGAACTTCTTGAACCGACCGATGGCGCGGAACTCATGGAAGAAGTCTCTAAAGCTCAGGCGGTCGAACTGGTTCAAGATCTCCCGGTTGCTAGAGCGGCAGCTATCGTTCAAGGAATGCACAGCGACGCCAAAGCAGATCTACTGTCGGACCTCTCCGATCGAGAAGCAAAAGCCATTTTGGACGAACTCCCCTTGGAAAGCGCGGAAGAGGTCCGACATTTGATGACTTTTCCTTCCGATAGCGCTGGAGGAATCATGACCACAGAGTTTGTTTCCTTTGACGACCATCTGCTAGTGGGCGATGTCCTTACGGAACTCCGTGATCGAGGTAGAGAGTATTCGGATTTCGCTGTTCAGTATGCATATGTCACAGACAGTAAGGGTTGCTTGCGAGGGGTTCTTCAGCTTCGAGAGTTGTTGTTTGCATGGAAGAAAAATCCCATTGTCGATCTGATGATACCCAATCCATTCTCGGTCAAAGTAACAGACTCACTGCAGGATCTTCAACAATTTTTTAATGAACATCGTTTCCTTGGGGCTCCGGTTGTGAATGAGGAAGGGGCCCTGGTTGGAATCGTCCGAGGATCTGCGGTAAAAGACGCCATCGAGAACCGCTCCAGCAAAGTATTCCTCAAATTCAGCGGTATCATTGGGGGTGAAGAACTGAGACAGATGTCCTTGTTCTCAAGATCATCGAAACGACTTGCATGGTTGAGTTCCAACATCGTACTAAACATCCTGGCAGCGAGCGTTATAGCTCTGTATCAAGACATTTTGGCACAAGTGATCGCACTGGCCATATTCCTTCCGATGATTTCGGATATGAGCGGTTGCTCCGGGAATCAAGCCGTTGCGGTAAGCATCAGGGAAATGGCGCTCGGCCTCACAAAACCACGGGACTTCCTGCAAGTTTTTCGGAAAGAGGCATCTCTGGGGATAATAAATGGGATCGTTTTAGGTCTGCTGTTGGGCACCGTCGCATACATTTGGCAAGACAACGCCTACATCGGCTTGATTGTTGGCGGTGCATTATGCCT
>JAJDBZ010000568.1 GCA_029261095.1 Candidatus Omnitrophota bacterium
CCTATCGAAAACCTCGGATGACAAGCGGGTTGAAAAAGGAATGCCCATCACCGATCTGGGCGCTCTCAGTTACGGGGGACCCGCAGGAACCTCGAACCGTATCGGCCGGGTCGGTCCCAATCCCGGTCCACACGCGCTCACTTCCACCTCCTCGGGACTCGATATGGAATACGACGCCAACGGAAATATCGTTCGATCCGGGACGATGACCTACGAATGGGATTTCCTGGATCGCATGGTGGCTGCCGAGGACAACCGGATGCTGGTCGAGTTCACTTACGACTACACCGACACACGAATCGCCAAGACGGTCTACAAAAAGGACGCGAAAGGAATCCTCCCAGAGGACCCCGACACGTTTACTCTCTATGTCGATGAGTCCTTCGAAATCCGTGACGGCATCCAGCCAGTCAAGTATGTCCTGAACTCGGGCGCCATCCAGGCCCGCATCACCGGCACGATCACAGAGGGACGGAATCGAACCCAATGGATCCCCCTCTCCCCCGGTTGGAATCCCGTTTCGGTCGTGGTCGGAACGGATCACCTCGGTGAACAAATTGGGTACGGAACCGATCCGAACATCGAGAACATCTTGCGATACGACGCAGCCGCCAACGATCTCATCCCGGTCACTCCGGGTGAAACCTTGTTGACCCCGGCGATCCTCTGGATCGACGCGGCGACCCATGCTGTCCTCGAAGTCTCTGGAACGTACTCCGAACCCTCGGAGATTCCGCTTGAAGACGAATCCCAGTTCTTAACCTCGCCCGGCCTGGAGTTGGCCCCTCTCTCAAATCTCCTTCCCGAGAATTTCGAACTTGCTTCGATCTTCGACCACACCATCGGGGAATGGAACTCGGCTTATGGAGGCGAACTCTCCTTCCTTTCGAGTCCGCCAAAATTCCTTTCACCCGGCGCGGTCCTCTTCCTCAAATCGGACCTGGGAGAGACGCTGGAATCGCCCGAACCGTCATCGCAAATTCAGTATTACCTTCAGGACTATCTCGGCTCGCTCAATGTGCTGACCGATGGAAAGGGGGAGACGATCGAGGAGACAGTTTATTTCCCCTATGGTCATCCCCGCGAGACTTTCGAGAGCAATCCCGCAGTCGCCGACCGCCTTGGGCGATATGGCTACTCCGAAAAAGAACTAGATGAGGAGACAGGTCTGGAATATTTCGAGGCTCGCTACCTTGCCGCCCCTCTTGGCCGATTCATCAGTGTCGATCCCGAGATTGATCCGGCTTCAGTGGCCGATCTTCCGCAGATGCTGAATTGTTATTGCTACGCCGGGAACAACCCGATGAGCCAAGTCGATCCCGATGGACGTTACATCCGAATCCAGGGTGACAAGCCATTCCGAAGAGTGGTTAAACAGACTCTTAAGAGACTGGAAAAGAAGAGCAAGACCGCAGCCAGCGTGATCCAAAATGTCAACAAGTCGAAGACCTTCAAGGTCACCATCACGAAGGGGAACCCTAAGGATGGAAATTTCTATAGTCCGGGTAAGATGACGGGAACGAATCGTAGCGGGTCGATCGAATGGAATCCTTATCAGGCTCTCCGATACGATTTGAGGGGGGGCGGTTTCGGTGAACATCCGCCGGCGGTCGGTCTCATCCATGAGCTCGCGCACGCCGAAGGGGACATGATCGACCCGAAAGGCAACGAAGCCTTACACAAGGCGACTGCTCATGCCGGGGCCTATCACAACCTCGAGGAGCGCCGCGTGATCCATGGGGTCGAACACAAAGTCGCCCGAGACCTGGGGCACCCCCTGAGGCATAACCACGGCGGCGACTATTACCGAGTGAAGGGTCCGTTCTCGACCGCCACCAAGAAGGCCAAGGCGGTGCCGATCAACAAACTCGGCAGCTTCTTGGATAAACAAAACAAAGCCGGGAATATCCCCTTCTTCCGGGGCGGAGAGTTAAAAACCTTCGAGGGAAAACAAAAACCTCGAAAATCCGGCGGTCGCAAATCGGGCGCCCGAAGAGCAAAAAGTCCAAACAAAAAAAGATAGTGATTCGTGCCATACCAAAGAGGTTCGAATATGCTAAAGTAGGAGATCTCCAATGAAAAACATTATAAAAACCCTTTTCGTTTTAGTCTTTATTGTGATTCATGCCTCAATAGGGCTGGCGCAGAGTCTTGATCCGCTCATCCCATTTCAAGGGCACCTGACCCAGCCGAAGGCTGGGAGTCCGACCGAATTCGAGCCGGTCCCGAATGGGCAGTACGATGTCCTCTTCACCCTCTACACCTCCCCGGTTGGCGGTGAGGGATTGGTTTGGGGACCGGAACTTCATGAGGATCTCGTTGTGGTAAATGGTTTGGTCAACGCTCTCCTCGGGTCGGTTGATGGATTTGGTCCGGCTCTTACCACCGACCCTAATTTCTTCAAACGTGTTCTGTATGTTGGGATTACCATCGACGCCGATGGCAACCCGAACACAGTCGACCTCGAACTCGTTCCCCGACAGGTGCTTCTTCCCGCGGTCCAGTCGATCAACTCCGATCAGTTGGACGGGGCCGATTGGCGCGACTTTTTTGTCGGCACCGATTCGAACGGAGGGTTCACTCCGGGACTCACAAAAGCCAGGGATTCTAACTTATGGGACGGTGTCGATGCGGCCGCTCTGCTCGTCGACCCCAACAACACGGTCAACCCCAAAGTGAAAACCGCAGCCTCGGCGGACAGCATCAACGGAGAACTCGTCCTTAATGACGGACTCACAGTCAACGGAATTCTGAACATCGCGGGCGAACTTCAGGGAGTGATCAAAGATGTCAGCGGCGAGGAGGGTTATCTCCGGATCGGCGACATCCAAGTCTGCTGGGGGAGGTATGTCAGCCAATTAGATGACGACGGGGCTTTTGAACAAACCTACATTGTCACCCCCACCACTTTACCCGCCCCGTTTGTTGACTCGGATTATGTGGTGATCGCGACACCGTTCGGCCAAGCTCCATCCACACCTTTAACCCTTCCCGTTCGTTACTCATCGATGGTCTACGAGCGAACCCCGACTCAGTTCGGAGCGATGACTTACGACACGTCGGATGATTTTATGACCAGTGTTTACAAGAGCGAACCCGGTTTTTATGTCGCCATCGGCCGGTGGCGATAAAGGAGAATCGACATGAAAAAGAATACATCGCTTGTGCCGGTTGTCCTTATCTTGATGACATTGTCTCCCATTGGACTGACCGCAGCCCACTCGGAGGGCGTGCCGCTCCCAGGAATCACCCTTTATGG
Organism: Candidatus Omnitrophota bacterium; assembly: GCA_029261095.1. Taxonomy (GTDB): domain Bacteria; phylum Hinthialibacterota; class Hinthialibacteria; order OLB16; family OLB16; genus JACKFH01. The sequence continues at coordinate 3,260 of JAJDBZ010000568.1, forward strand.
TCGTATCACCGACATGGCGGGGACCTCTCGACTCACCAGCGGGATCCTTCAAGTCCAACTGACCCCACAGGGGGGTGGAGAATCCATCACCTTGCTGACCACTCTCACAAATCTCGGAGGAGAGTTTTCTTTTGTCCTTCGAGTTCCTGTCGAAATCATGGTCTCGGGCGAAACCCTTTCGGACAACGCGGTCGGGCTGCCTCAATCTTCGGTGATTTATTCGGTTTCGGCAAACATTTCATCGACCGCCCTGACCCTTCTGGGAGGGACAACCCAGTTCGCATTCAGCCCTGAGGACCACCGAGGGAGCGTTCAGAGAATCGATATGCAAGCCACCGGTTTCGTGAGCGTTGCGGAGGATGCCAACGGTGACGGAGAAGTCCGAAGGGACGATCTCTTGTATTGGTTTGAGCACTGGATGGATTCGGTTCCCGCCAATTTCGATTTCAGCGGTAATGGGAAAATCGATGGCCCGGATCTGGTGCATCTTCTAGATGCCATCCGTGAAGCCGATACCCAGTAGCATCAACCACCCGTGATCTCGTTACCTCTAATTTGATCGTACGAGTTTGAGAAACTTCAGATCCACCGAATTCTCAGTGGAAATGTTGGTTGCCCGAACCTCTAAGTTTTGAACCCCCTGATCAAGCCCAATATTTCCGAGAGATAAACGGCCCCACACTTTTTCGTAGACCTCACCTCGATCCACTCTGTCTGGACTGGGAATCGGTTCGGGATAGTGCGCTTCCTGTACAACCGCTTCTATGGTGTTACCGGAAGCTGAGACCTCGATGGAAGAACCGACACCCTTATTCTTGCAGATGTATCCCAGTGAAATCTCAAATGTTCCGGAACTCACCACATCGACGTTCCATACGATCGAATCCTCGCCGGAGGTCCAATTTGTGATCCAATCATTGGCCCAACCGGCGCGCCCGTGGTAGGTCACACCTCCCCGAAGTGTGGCTTCATGAGCGGGGAGTGTCACTTCTGGCCAATCTGGATATCCAACCGGGAGCGGCATACGGCCTTCGAGATCCTTGGTGACATCCACGAACCAGTCTTCATATTCATTCTCTAGACTCTGAACGATGTCCGGTTGATCTGCCGACAAATCGGTCTCTTGTCCGGGGTCATCAACCAGGTTGTAGAGTTCATATCCACCTTCAGTGACAATCATTCGGTGTGTCTGAGTCCGAACGGAAGCGGGGAATCGATTGACCTCTCCGCGACGGGTGTGGTGAGTAAAGAGAGTGCGGTCGGCCCACCCTTCGGTCTGACCCTCGATCAACGGAACCAGGCTCCGTCCATCCAGCGGGAGTGTTGCTGGCATTGGTAGACCGCACAGATCGACCAAGGTGGGAAGGATATCGATATGGGCCGCGATCTGTTCCACTTCGATTCCTTGAGCAATCTTTTCCGGCCAGCGGATGAAGAGAGGGACTCTGACTCCACCCTCATGCACACTTGCCTTGGCTCCTTTCATCCCCCCATTATATCGATCTCTCCCATTGGGACCGTTGTCAGTAAGGAACAGAACAATTGTCTGATCGGACAAGTCCAGGCTCTCGAGGAGTCCAAGCATTCTTTCGATATTGTCATCGATGTTCTCCACCATCCCATAGACACACGCATTCTTGTTATCGAATCCGCGCGCCTTGTATTTGTCGAAGTACTTGTCGGGAACTTGAAACGGGCTATGGGGAGCGTTGTAGGGAACATAACAGAAGAAAGGGCGACTCCGGTTACGTTCAATGAAGGACATGGCTTCATCGGTGAGGACATCGCTGATATATCCCTCGGTCTCAACCGGTTCTCCATTTCGTTCTAGAGTCGTGTCGAAATAATTGTTCCAATGGCCCGCGCAAAACCCGAAAAACTCATCGAATCCCTGCCCATTCGGGTGGTGGGGGTAATGTGCTCCATTATGCCATTTGCCAAAGCACCCTGTGGCGTATCCATTCTTTCGAAATACTTCCGCGAGTGTGACCTCTTCTGATCGCATGGTTTCAAGATTCCGAGTGACCCAGACTGTGCCAGTTCGGAGGTGATCTCTCCCAGTTAAGAGACTGGCGCGTGTCGGGGCGCAGACCGGACTGACAAAGAATCGATTGAACCGGATCCCCTCTTCGGCGATACGGTCCATTGTGGGAGTGTCGATCCGATCGTTGCCATGTGAACGAACATCTCCCCAACCCTGATCGTCGGTCATGATCAAAAGCACGTTCGGCGGGGTGGCGGTTGAGATGTGAGGAGAGAATAGGAAGAGGGTGGCTAGTAATGTCCTGTATCCCATTGATCGCATTGATCTCCGTCCATTCCGTTTCGTTGTTTTGCTTAATACTCGATCAGTCAGGGTCGTGTTGGATTCGAATATCATTGGGGTAGGGTCGTCCGCTCCCAGTTTCCAGAAACTCTTTCAAACTCACAAGGAACAAGGGCCATTTTGTGCAAAAATACTGAAAGGCTTCCGGCGGCGTATCGTCCGTGGTCTTGTGAGTGAGTGTGACGAAGACCTGGATATCGGATTGAACGAACTCGAACTGGAGTTCCGATCCTCGCCACGGATCGGGTCCCGAGACCCATTTTAGGACGACCCGTTCGTTGTTCGATTTCTCGGCGATCTCCCAGCGGAAACTCGGATACCCAGGGAACTCGAGTTCGATCTGGGACCCGAGCTCGGTGGAACCCCTGGCGGCGGTCGCCCACCAACCCTGGAGTTTCTCCGGAGTGAACACCGCTTCATAGGCATTGTCGATCGAAGTCTTGATCCCAACTCTGTGACGTATAGCGTCCATGATACAATCCTTGGAGTTTCGTTTTGTGAAAGTTCGAGTTGGTTCAACCGAACAGATCGGAATTCTAGCGTTTCGATCGATGGCGAGTCCAGCCACGGCCCCCATCCCCCCCCGAACACCGTCGCCATGGAGTCGGCCGCCTCCTGGTCGATGTCGCCGAGGCCTGGTCCCGCGCCCAAGGCTGCACCGAATTCGCCTCCGACACCGAATCCGACAACACCCCCAGTCGCCTCGCCCACCTCGCCCTGGGCTTCGAGGAGGTGGGATTGGTGCGGTGTTTCAGGAAGGGGTTGTGAGAGGGGAGAACATCATCGGAGAGGTTAACTCCTTCATCTTTTGATTCGACTTCCATAAGTGTCATTTCGACGTTAGGAGAAATCTGATAGGAGAGACCAGTTGGATTCTTTGTTGAAGCATTTGTTGGGGGTGATCGCCTCCCATTGGGTTGCTGGATGATTCTAACTCGAGAGACCTAACAGATTTCTCCTAACGTCGAAATGACACAAAGTTGGGCTGGATTCGAATTCTAAGTTGCGTTTTCCGATCTCCACGGATACGATGGCGTGAATCATGTCGCGGCAGAAATCCTACTACGTCTACTTGATGACCAACATCCATAACAGCGTCCTTTATCTCGGAGTCACCAACAACCTCATCCGCCGTGTCTATGAACACAAGAACAAACTCTTCGAAGGTTTCACTTCAAGATACAACATCCAGAAACTGGTCTACTTCGAAGAGACGGGCGAAGTCCAAGACGCGATCACCCGAGTGAAACAGATCAAGAAGTGGCGACGCCAGAAGAAGAATGATTTGGTTGAGTCGATGAATCCAGAATGGAATGACCTGAGTGAGGGATGGTAGGACGATTGAACAAGGTGTTCGTTCCCTGACGAGTCTCAATATGAATTGGTAATTTCAACTCCCGACAGATTCCTCCTAACGTCGGAATGACACCGAGGAGAGTGTTCGGAAAGCAGAATGTGTTGGTCACCAAAATATGTTGGGAGTGGCTTGCTCTAGATAACCAATGACTTCAACACGTGTCATTTCGACCGGAGGGAGAAATCTGATAGGCGCGACCTACTACAATTCCCTGTTTGGTTAAAGAGTATGTCATTTATCTCCGGTTACTTCTTCCACCACCCCCACACACCGCTCCGACACCCCTTCCGCTCCCTCTAAGATCGAATACCCCGCCTTCCCCTTCGACTCCCGTAACGACGGGTCCCCAAGCAGTTCGCGGACTTTTTCGATGAGCGTCTCTTCGGAGACTCCCGTCGTGGCTTCGGCCTCGTTGAGTTGGGTCATGATCTCCCGGAAGTTTTGCATGTGGGGGCCGTGGAGGATCGGTTTGGCGAAGGCGGCGGGTTCGAGGGGGTTTTGGCCGCCGACTCCCTTTTCGGAGAGGCCCATCGATTTGCCGATGAACACCAGGTCCGAGAGTGCGTAGACAAAACGGAGTTCCCCCATCACATCGAGCAGGATCACCGGCGGGGCCTCATCCTGGGCCGCGTGCTCGATGACACCGCCGCTTCGTAGCGAGACCTTGTGCGCCGAATGAAGGATCGCTTGTTTTGCCTCCTCGAAACGTTCGGGGTGACGCGGCGCGAGAATCAAACGAAGGTTGGGAAACTCGGGCAGAAGTTCATCGTACGCTTCGAGCAAGAATTCCTCCTCGCCTGGAAAAGTGCTGCCCCCGACCCACACAAGGTCCTCCTCGGAGAGTCCGAAATCCTTGCGGGAGAGTGGGACCTCCATCTTTGAAAGTTTGGCGGCACTCTCGAATTTCAGATTGCCAAGGACCTGGACCCGTTCGTGGGGAGCACCCAATGAGATGATCCGTTCCGCATTCTCCTCGCTCTGCATCCCCCAAGCCGCGGGTTTCTTCAAGAGACCCAAAAGGAAGAACCGAATCTTTTGGTAACCCCGAAACGATTTGGGACTGATTCGGCCATTGAGAAAAACCACCGGGACTCCGCGTTTCGTGGTTTGTGTAATCAGGTTGGGCCAGATTTCGGTTTCGATGATGACCAGCACCCTAGGTTTCAGCGTGTCGAGAACGCGACGGATCGCCCAACCGAAATCGATTGGCACAAAGAAAGTTCCATCGACTCCCTCAACCTTCTTGGCGATGTTCTGTCCGGTCACTGTGTTTGTGGAAACCAAGATGGGAGTTTCCGGGAATTTCTCTTTCAGCGCGGGCGCGAGGGTGGCGATCATCTGCGATTCTCCGACCGACACCGCGTGTATCCAGATGGGTGACTTTCCGTTCACCTCCGCTACCCAGGGTTGTTGGAGTTTTCCGAATCGCTCCCAAAAGGAATCATTGAGTTTGCCGGTTTTCCATGCTCGAAACAGGAGCCAGGGAAGCGCGAGCGCGAAGGCGATGTGAAGAGAGAGGCTATAGAAGAAGACCCACATAAGATGATGCGATTATGCAGGCGGATGGCCGCGGAATCTATCCGGTCAGTACAATTGCCATTGCGATACCGAGGACTGCCCTTCGGTGCCTGTCCCCGACAGCTGGATCCCTACCGACCCCTCATCCGCGTCGTCCGATTCGATGGTCAGTGTGGCGGTCTTGGCGCCTTGAGAGGTTGGAGTGAACTTGAGACCCAATTCCCTTGAGGATGCCGGCCCGAGGGGTGTGGTGTCAGGAGCGGGATCGAACGCGAACTGATCGCTGTCTCCCGAAGTGATTGCCATCGAAGTGAAATTCAGGTCGGCGGTCCCTACATTGGAAAGAGTCACTGTCATTGTAGCGCTTTCGGTCCCTTCATTCTGATCGCCAAATGCGAGACTGAGCGGGTCGACATCGATCTCCGGTTCAGGCGTCTGATTCGCGTCGATTAATCGATAGATCGAGGTCATCGCGCTCGGATTCCCCTGGTTGTATTCGCATACATAGACTTCGCCCGCTTCGTCCTGCCCAAACGCGCTGACATTGAAGGGAGCGTCCAGTTCCAAATTCATACTAAAGTTATCAGGGGAGGTTTCGACCAGAGACCAAATGTCTCCCGAACAGTAATCAGCGAAAAAATAGATTCCCTGGAGGGACGGATATGACGGTCCCCGATAGACATACCCCCCGGTGACACTACATCTTGAGGCAGTCTGGCTGTATTCCGCCACCGGGTCCTCGAACACGGTCGCCGCTCCGCAAGCGAGGCTGGTGTCGCGCGTCCCCTCGAAACAGCGCCAACCATAGTTCAATCCGCTCTCGACAATACTGACCTCCTCGCGAGCGTCCTGCCCGACATCGGCCGCATACAGACGATGCGATCCCCCCATATCGAAAGAGATTCGCCATGGGTTCCGAAACCCATAGGCAAAAATCTCCGGTTCGAAACCAGCCATTCCTACAAAGGGATTGTCTGCGGGGATGGTATAGGGCACGCCCGAATCGATATCGACACGAAGGATGTTGCCGAGTAGATTTGTGGTGTTCTGACCGTTCCCGATGGGACCATGCGGATCGTTCGCGCTCCCGCCATCTCCAAAGCTGATGTAGAGGTAACCGTCATCCGGACCGAAAGCGACAGCTCCCCCATTGTGATTAGGCTCGGGTTGGTCGACCGGACCCAAGACGATCGATTCACTGGTCGCGTAGGCGACATTCGGATCTTCCGATACCAACCACTCCGAAATGATGGAGTCTCCATCGGTCCGATTGTAGTGAATAAAGAACCGGCCATTGTTCTGGTAATCGGGGTGAAATGCCAGGCCAAGCAAACCCTGCTCCGAACCCCCGTTGGTGATCAACCCAAGTCCAGCGAACCCCACATCCAGAAAGGGGGTGAAAATCAGATCTCCGGAAGCATCCATGATTCGAATCTTTCCTCTTCTCTCAACCACAAAGATCCTCCCACTGCCATCTCCGGCATGAGTCACAAGGACTGGCTGGTTAGCCTGGTTGGTGATGGGATCGAGCTGTAGGTCGATTTGGGCCTCGGCCATAATCGTGGTGGCGCAAATAAAAACTAGGACTAGAAAGGTTCTCATGCATGAATCTCCAAAATGTGGAATGAGCGAGGTCGACTCGAAACTCTTACAGAATTGGATCATTTCGTTATGTTATATCGATTCGCTCCCCGAGCGTCAATGAATTCTCAGAAAGGATCGATTTATGGAGAAGGTTTTTATTGCGATTATTCTCTTGATGGGTGGCGCCGTGTGGGCCGAACCGGAGGAGGAAACCATCTCACCCGAGATCGAGTGGGCCACCCAGCGGGCTAAACTCGGTCATGAAGATAAATACCGGATCCTGGTCGACAAAGTCTGGTCCAAACAGACCGACTGGCTCCTCTCCGAGAAGCACATGGAAGAGATCAATGAGGCCAGTTTCAATGTCGTGGTCCCCCGCATGGGAGCCGATGATCCCGAACGGGTCCGTCGCGATGCGAAACTCGCCGCTGTTCAGGGTCTCTTTTATATGACCTGGATGCGCGGGACCAAGAAACCCGATGATGGCCCGCATCTGGTTTGGCAACAGGGTCTCGTTCAAGATCTTTGCAGTCCCAACTCGGAAGAACTCTGGGAGTGGATGTCCGAACAGATCCTGATGCATGTCGAGATCTCCACCGAGTTCCCCTCGATGATCGGCACCTTCCTCGACTTCGAGAACTATGAACCCGACTTCCCCGATGTGGAACGGCCGCACTGTTATCCCATTTCTTACGACACCGAAATCCTCGGGGAGTTCTCCGATGAGAAGAGAATCGAAATCCCCGATGTCAGCCCCGAACTGCGCGCCCCGTGGCTTGAGGAGAATGGTCTAAAGGAGGAATTTAAAACCTTTCAAATCGAATCCTGGCGAAAACGTTGCCGCGAGCTCCGCGAAAAGATCGACGCGATCAACCCCGAGTTCCAATTGATCATCTACCCACCGATGGGGACAGATTTCATCGAGGAGGCGGTCTACCCCGAGTGGGGAACAAGGGAGGCCCCTCTCATCTTGGCCGAGTACTGGACCTATGGCCGCCGCGGTTGGATATCCCATGAAGAAGCAATGAAAAGGAACCGTCACACCTTGGTCGAACGGATGGCCTTTGTCCGCAACCGTGGCGTTTATCATCACTACATCGGTGGCATCGACCCGATGGTGACCGGAGCCGACCCGGAGTTCACCGGGAAGAACGCCGCCATGATCGCCGAAATCTCCGATGGCTACTGGAATTTTTATGAAGGCCCCACCTATGGACATGAGGACCATGACCTCTACCTCGACTGGCTCAAGAAGGCGAACGCGGACATCGTCAGCGGGAGCTATGAACTCTACTGGCAAGACCGCCGGACCCCCGACTTGAGGAGCACGATGGTCGTTTTCGATCCGAACGATCCACGGAAGAAAGTGGCGCAGTGGGGTCTCGACTGGATGATTCACCACCAGATCTATCTCACCGGTAAGAACCTCTGTTACGCCCTCAAAGGCCCCGCCTATGAGTACATGAAACAGTTCGATGCCATTGTCCTCAATGACTACCGTCTCCCCACCGACGATCCCCTTGTCCAAGAACTTCGAACCTATGTCGAGAATGGTGGTGGTCTTGTCCTCTTGGAGGACATGGCTTGGGATCTCGCTCCCCTCTTTCCCGAAATCGCGGCTCAAGCCGAACCCCATGACGAGGTCGAAGAGGGCCGCTATGTCGGATGCAACAACCTGCTTGTGGAGAAAGACTTCGAGGGTTTCAAGGAAATCGAATTTGAGGGCGAACTCCCTCTCACCAGCCCGAGACATGTGATTCTCGAACCGGGAGCGAATGGGGAAGTCGTTATGCAAAACTGTTTTTCCGATGCGGTCTGCATTGTCGGAGAGGTCGGGAAGGGAAGAGTGGTTTTCTTCGGCGGCAATTATGGAAGGGGCGAATTCGAAGGAGACCTGGAAGGGGTCGAACACGATCTCTTCATGGCCCTGATCGATTGGGCCGCCCATTGATGGGCGAGCCTCCCCCCTCCACTTTTTAGCGAGAGTGGGGGAATCTTCAGTCATCTACAGGAATTGAGGAAATATGATGATGAATGTTGAAAACAATCTGGTGGCGGTGATCATGGCCGGGGGGGCGGGATCCCGGTTTTGGCCGCTGAGCACCGAGGAGAAACCGAAACAGTTTCTCCAGCTCTTCGATGATCGGAGCCTGCTCCAAAAGAGCTACGACCGAGTCAGTGGGATCATCCCCGATGAGCGTATCCTCGTTCTCACCAATGCCGTCTTCGCCCACCTGGTCCGAGAACAACTCCCCATGCTTCCCAAATCCAATGTCATCGGCGAACCGGAGCGCAAAGACACCGCCGCCGCGGTTGCATTAGGCGCTTTGGTCTCCAAAAAACTTTTCGGAAATCCGGTGATGAGCATCCTGACCGCCGACCACCTGATCGAACCGATTGAACTTTTTCAACAGACCCTTCTTTCCTCGGCAAAGGCTGCGCGAGACTCCGGTGCGCTCTACACTTTCGGCATCAAACCGACCTATGCCGCCACGGCCTATGGGTATCTTGAAACCGGCGACCCAACCATAAGCGACGATGAGATCGAACACTTTCGACTCTCCTCCTTCCGTGAGAAACCGGATGCCAAGACCGCTAAGGAATATCTTGAAACTGGCCGCCACCTTTGGAACTCCGGGATGTTTGTCTGGACAGCGGAGGCTATCCTCGATGAACTGAATCGCAATCTGCCGGGTCATCTTGGACCCCTTCGCGGGGCGGTCGAAAATTTTGGGACCCATGAATGGGAAGCGTCTCTTGCGAATGGGTTCGCCCAACTCGACCGGATCTCCATCGATTTCGCGATCATGGAAAAAGCCCGCGATGTCCGATGTGTGGCGGGAACCTTTTCCTGGAAAGATGTCGGCGGATGGTTGGCGATGCAGGATTTCATTGACCGTGACGCGGAAGGGAACTATGGCCGGGGAGAGATTCATACGCTGGATGCGAAGGGCAATCTAGTCTACTGCGAGGACACAACCGAAACAGTCGCGCTCGTGGGAGTTTCGGATATTGTCATCGTCCGGGCCGGCGGCAAGACCCTAGTGGCTCACAAGGACCGGCTCGAGGATGTGAAACGAATTGTGGAGGAGATGGAAGCGAAGAGTTGATATGAATGCCGCTGAAATCGGTTAACCCCGCTCGCTGGACACCCATCCCCATCGGTGCGAAAATCCCCGCTCTTGAGTTGACACTTGTCTGCACGAATTCTTAATTGACGAAAGGGAACTCCTTCCATGAAAACATCGATTTCTTTTTTCACACTGGTTGCACTTCTCACCCTGGCCCCGCTGGCCGCCATATCCGCAGAGGATGGCTGGGTCAGTCTCTTCGATGGAAAATCGCTCGATGGCTGGACCCAAAAAAATGGGACCGCGACCTACCGCATCGAGGATGACGCCATCGTGGGCAAGACTAATGAAGGCAGCCCGAATTCTTTTGTCTGCACCGACAAACTGTACGGTGATTTCGAACTCATGTTCGAGGTTAAAGTCGATGATGCTCTGAATTCCGGTGTCCAGATCCGTTCGCAAACCAAAGACGGCACCAACGAGGGGCGAGTCAATGGACCCCAAGTCGAAATCGAATCGAGCGGCGAAGGCGGCGCTGAGTCCGGTTACATCTATGGCGAGGCCTGTGGCGGCTGGATGACCCCTGAGGACAAACTCATTCCGCACAAACACTTCAAAGACGGCGAGTGGAATAAGTATCGCGTCCTCGCCAAAGGTCCAAACATCAAAGTCTGGATCAACGGTGAACAGATATCCGACCTAACCGACGACGAAAAATTCGAATCGCACCCCAAAGGTTTCATCGGCCTCCAGGTTCATGGTATCGGCGAGGGCAAGGGGCCGTACGAAGTCGCTTGGAGGAACCTGAAGATTCGCGAGATTGAATAGTAGAATCCAAATAGTTTGCGTCCCGGAAAGTCTTCCGGGACGCAAATTTCAATCAACTGGTTGCGCTTAGGGCTCCCCAACCCTTTTCCGCCAGGCTTCAAAATCGTTCGCGAACCCCTCAACACGATCAGGGTATCGTGCCGCGAGGTTTTCTGTTTCGCCGACATCGACAGTCAGATCGTAGAGTTCCCATGGGGTTTGCGATCCATGGTTCACCAGTTTCCAATTCCCCTTCCTCACCCCTTGGCCGCGAGCGTTCCAGTAGAGCGACCTCTCCTCGCTCGTATCTTCTCCTTTAAGAATGGGAACCAGACTTCTCCCCTCCAGTTGCATGAGTCTCCTCCCATCGAACTCCTCCGGGTAAGAGACTCCCGCCGCATCCAGAAAGGTCGCCATCAGATCGATGACATGACCCGGTTCATCGACAAACTTCCCACCCTCTTTGATCGCCTTGGGCCAACGGACGACGAGAGGAGTGCGAACGCCTCCCTCATGGGCCGATTGTTTGAAATCGTTCAGGGGTGTGTTGCTCAGGTTCGCCCAGGCCTTTCCATAACCGGCGAATGTGTCGGCAGGTCCGGGCATCAGGTCGGGTCCGCTCCCCGCCCTCATCTTCCCTCCATCGAGTCGCCAACCCGGTCTTTGGCTCCCTTCAAACAGGACGGTGTGAGGTTCGAGACCCCCTGTCTCCGCCGCTCCATTGTCGGATAGAAAGAGGACCAAGGTGTTGTCGGCCACCCCCGCGCGGTCGAGCGAATCGAGAATCCTCCCGATCCCTCGATCCATGTTGGTGATCTGCCCCGCATAAAC
>JAJDBZ010000569.1 GCA_029261095.1 Candidatus Omnitrophota bacterium
CCCCCCCACACACACACATGTGAATATCTTGTGGAAGAAATACTGGAGTTTCGCTTTGGTAACCGTCGCCAGTTTTTTTATTCTCCTAGAAGTTTCATTTCGCTTGTTTTATCACCCACTTCCGCCACCCCACTTCCATCCCTTTGTCAACCCTGAGTGGAAAACCGATTCTGTGTTTGCCACTGACCCGCGTTTGTTTTGGAGATTCCTCCCGTCTCAAATGATTCCTGGGCTTTCCGACCGGACCGGGGATTACACGATCTGGATTAACCGCGAGGGATACCGAGGACGTGAATGGCACTCGGAGCAACACGCGAAAGGAGATCGGATTCTCGTGATTGGCGACTCGTGTGTTTTTGGTTGGGACGCCCATGAGGGGAAAACCTTTCCCGACCGGTTGCGCGACTACATGGAAGAAGTCACTCCCTGGATCAACGACCCTCCCCTCGTTTATCAACGAGGCGTTCCGGGATATACTTCTCACCAAGCACGGTTGGTCCTCCAAGAATGGGGCTCCTTAATTGAGCCAAATTGGATTGTCCTTTATATTGGAACCAACGATTGCACACCTCGGGTGGAAAAAAGCGACCGCGAGATTACGGAGTTGAGCGCGGAATCCGTTTTCGAACCCGTGCTAAGGAAAAGTTTTTTGACTCTGGCCATGCGAGATTTCATCTTCCTTGCGACCAAAAACCTTATTTGGGAGCGGGACTACTCGAAGGGACTGGACCTTGTAAACGCCCCCGCACGCGTTTCCTTGGGAGAGTTCGCCGAAAACCTACATTTCTTTATCGACTTTTCAAAGCGAATTGAGTCCAACCTCATTTTCCTGACCTGTCAAAACGTGGGTCCACACCCACGATTGGGTCCCTACAATGAAACGATCCGTGAAATCGGGTCTGAGGAAGATGTTCCGGTTGTAGACGTCGCCGATCTTTTTCTAGAATACCCCAACTCGGAGGTTTACTCTCGTCCAGACGTCGATAAAGTTCATCCGAACGAGAGAGGTTATGATTTAATCGCCCAATGGACCGCGGATGTCATGATTCGAAGCGCCTCGGAGAATGTGGAAGATGAGTGAACCGATTCTGGAAATGCGGGGGATTGCGAAAGATTTCGAAGGGGTCCATGCCCTCTCGCAGGTCGATTTAACTGTGGAGTCCGGGGAGATCCTCGCCATTGTCGGCGAGAATGGAGCCGGGAAATCGACCCTGATGAAAATCATCAGCGGGGTTTATCCACATGGCGAATACCGTGGTGAGATCACCTACCGTGGCGAACCCCTGCACCTCTCCCACACCCGTGACGCACAAAATCGCGGCATCGCCATCATCCATCAGGAACTCAACCTGGTCACGGGGATGACAGTCGCGGAGAACATCTTCCTGGGTCATGAGCCCCACAGTTTCGGATGGGTCGACCGTAAGAGGATGCGCCGTGAGACTCAGGAACTCCTCGACCGGCTCGGTCTTCGGTTTTCACCCGACACCTTTGTCTCCAATCTCTCGGTCGGACAGAGCCAGATGACCGAGATCGCAAAAGCGCTCGCCCAAGAGGTTGAACTTCTCATCCTCGATGAACCAACCAGCGCCTTGACCGACCCGGAGATCGATACGCTCTTCGAACTCTTGGCTCAGTTGAAAAATCAGGGAGTCACCTCGATTTATATCTCCCACAAACTGGATGAAGTGTTCCGTATCGCCGATCGGGTCACCGTGCTTCGTGACGGTTCAGCGATTGCGACCTGGAAGACTTCCGAGACCGACACGAACCGGATTGTTTCCGCCATGGTGGGTCGTGATATCGAGGACCTCTTTCCCTGGTCGGCCCGGCCGATCGGCGAAACGATTTTGCGGGTGGAGAACCTGACAGTAGAAGATCCCGCCCACCATCGTCCTTTGCTGGACGACATCTCTTTCGAACTCAAACAGGGGGAGATCCTCGGATTGTCGGGGTTGATGGGAGCTGGGCGGACCGAGCTTGCCGAGACTCTCTTCGGAGTTGCTCCGGGCAGAAGAACGGGGAAAGTTTTGCTCGCGGGAAGGGAAGTGGAAATCTCCTCGCCGCAGGATGCGATTCGCGCCGGTATTGCTCTCCTGACCGAGGACCGTAAACAGAGCGGTTGTCTTTTCAATCTATCGATTCAGAAGAATGTCTCCCTCGCCTCGATGAAAAAAGTCTCGACCGGCCCCTGGGTGCGACTTTCCTCCGAGAGAGAACTCGCGGAGAGATTTGCGGGGGAGTTGGCGATCAAATCCTCGAATCTGGGAAACCTGATCGGCACCCTTTCTGGCGGGAACCAGCAAAAGGTCCTGGTGGCGCGGTGGCTGGCGACGGAGCCAAGGGTCCTGATTCTTGATGAACCGACCCGTGGGGTCGATGTGGGCGCCAAAGTGGAGATTTACCGGCTTATGATGGAACTCGCCCGAGAAGGGATGGCAATTCTAATGATCTCCTCCGAACTCCCGGAAATCCTGGGAATGAGCGACCGTATCCTAGTCATGCACGAAGGTCGGATCGCCGCCTGCCTCGACCGCGAAGAAGCCGACCAGGAGAAGGTGATGCACCTAGCGACCGGAGCGGAGTTGGCGACGGTTTCAGATTGAAAACAAGGTTTCAAATTCTGATGGATTTTTTATCCGAGAATCCAATTTAAACTGGACACTCCCTCTTTTCTTCTGGTAGACTCAACTAAAGATGGAGGTTGGTGAGAGGTTTTGCGGATTTTGAAATAGGATCATCGTCGCCCATAGACTACATTGAGTATTCCTTTCCTCGTCTGACCCCGAGGAGCAATCCGACTCCTCACCCACGAATTCCCATTCCTTCTTCAACGGATGAACCGGACAATGAGTCCGCCAAGTCCAACAAATGCGAGGTGCGAATCCAATGAATCATAGAGCCTATTTTGAAAGCGGAACCCGTAGAGGTTTCACCCTAATCGAACTCCTGATAGTCATCGCGATTATTTTAATCCTCATCGCGATCGCGTTGCCGAATTTCTTGGCCGCGCAGATGAGGGCACGAGTCGTCAGAGAACGGTCCGACATGAAGACCATCAACACGGCAATCGAATCGTTGCGCGCGGATCGAAATGTGCTGCTCGTAGATTTTTGGGATGATGACAACAACAGAATCATGATGGCTAGGTTTGGCATCAATGGGTTCAATCCCTTAGTAGGGGGCGAAACGCCCACCTTTGCCTCGTGCTGTGGTTGGCATCGTCACAACCATCGTGGAGGAACCACTGGCCTATTCACACCTTTAACAACACCTGTCCCTTATCTAACCAGCGTTCCAATCGACCCATTTTCCTTCGAGAGAGGCGATGTTAATCTCATCGACGATGATGTCTTTCCTCCGATTACATACATGTACCACGACAACGAAAGCGCGGATGAGAGATTAGCTGGCGATGCATACAGAGGTGTCCCCGGTTGTTATCGTCCCGGCGGCTGTGGATTTTATGGGAATTTCGGAATCACGAGCCCACTCGCTATCGATCATTACTTGATTGTCGGATTCGGTCCCGATTCTGAAAGATTCCACGATAGATTGTATCCTTATTCCCCTACCAACGGGACCACTTCTTTTGGAGACGTGGTCTTCCGCTCGGATATGGGTTTTTAATCGGCTATCTTGCTTCTTCTTGGGGGGAATCAGACAGGGTAAGAAATTTGACCCCCGCTGTGAAAGGCCCGGACACTATGAATCAATGGAACATGAGATCGGACACAAAGGGATTCACCCTCATCGAACTCTTGATCGTCATCGCGATTATTCTGATCCTCATCGCGATCGCGTTGCCGAATTTCTTGGCGGCGATGACGCGGGCAAAGGTCACACGAGAGAGAGCGGACATGCGAACGATCGGCATCGCCATTGAGTCTCTTCGGTCAGATCGTGGAGTATTACTTGTGGACTTCTGGGATGATGATTCTTCGAGTATTCGTAGAGCAAGGTTTTCCGGTCTGAATTTTGTTGGCGGTTACCCGCCCACTTTCTCCGCTTGTTGTTCGTGGCACGCGCAGAACATCCGCGGCGGCACCACAGGTATCTTCACTCCACTGACAACTCCCGTCGCTTATCTCACTGAAGTCCCTCTCGACCCGTTCGATTTTAACGCCGATACCGCATGTTTGGTTGAAGGCGATCAACCCCCTCCCATTTCGTTTCAATACATTGATAACGAATTCGAGGATCAAACCCTGGACCGCAGACCCCAAACCGAACCGATCGGAGTCTTCGGGTGCTGGAGGCCGGGAGCTTGCCCACCAGGAGTGAACGGGATTGAGAAACCATTGGGGCGGGACCAGTACCTTCTCATCGGTTTTGGTCCCGATGGGGAACGCTGCGATGGTTACGATCTCCCCTACAGTCCGACGAACGGTTCCAATAGCGCGGGCGATGTTCTTCATGTTTCAACGGGGTTGCACCCACAGTAAGATCTTAGCCGACAGGATCGGGACTACAGTTTCTGCGGGAATTCATTGAGACTGTCGAGACTGAAGGCGGAATCCTTTTTCTAATGTCCGGAGGTGGAATGTGCGGCGATTCATATCTTTGTTGATCCTGGTCCTATCATCCATTCAATCCAACGCGGCCGATTGGCCGCAGTTCAAATCCGATGCCGGTCGGACCGGTTACACCGCCGAACCGCTTGCAAAAGATTTGAATCTTCGGTGGGTCTATCACCTCGCGCACTCCCCCTCTCCCGCTTGGCAAAGCGAAATGCGGATGCCCTTCGATCATGCCCACCATGTCACGGTCGGCGAAGGGATCGTCTTTTTCGGCGGGTCCGCCGATGGAAAGGTGTATGCACTCGATGCCGACACCGGAGACGAGAAGTGGACTTTTTTTACGAATGGCCCCGTCCGTTTTGCTCCCGCCTATTGGAAAGGAAAAGTCTACGCTCCCTCCGATGATGGCTTCCTTTATTGCCTGAACGCAAAAGATGGGTCCCTGGTATGGAAAAAATCGGGCGGACCGAATCGGGATATGATTCTCGGCAACGATCGCATGGTCTCTCACTGGCCGGTGCGCGGCGCTCCGGCCATCCTGGATGAAGTCCTCTACTTCGCCGCCGGCGTCTGGCCCAGCGATGGGATTTTTATTTATGCCATCGACCCCGAGACCGGAGACACGCTCTGGGTCAATGACGATTCCGGCGGGATGGAGATGGACCAACCGCACGGCGGGGCGCGCGCGAAGAGCGGGGTCTCTGCTCAGGGCTATCTCGTCGCGAACCGCGACACTCTCTTTCTCCCCACAGGCCGCGCGGTTCCGGCGGCTTTCAATCGCGACGATGGCTCGTTCCGTTATTTTCACCTCCAAAGCAACCGTCGACTGGGTGGATCGAATGTACTCGCTACCGACGATTTCCTGATGAACAGCGGCGCGGTATTCGATGCTTCCGGCGGAGAACTGCGCGGGTCTCTCCACCAAACGGTCATGGCGGCGGGACCGAAAGATTTGGTTTACTCGCAGGGGAGACAACTCGCCGCGAACCACCTCGAGGGTTTGGTGACCGAGGAGACCACCGCCGACCGTAAGGGCGAAGAAACCACCAAATGGGTCCTCCACAAGAAACCTTTCTGGACGATGAGCGTTCCGCACTCGGGTGCAATCTCGCTCATCGTCGCGGGAAGCGAAGTCATCTCCGGGACCAGTGCGGGGACAGTCTCGATTACCGATATCGAAGCCAACTCGGTGGTCTGGGCCGAGGATGTCGAGGGCAGTCCGCTCGGGCTCGCCGCGGCCGATGGGCATCTGTTCGTCTCAACCGACAAGGGGGCCATCTACTGTTACGGGGGAAGCCAGCCTGACCCCATCATCCACAGTAAGAAAATCGCGGAGGCACCATACGGAGAGAATACAGAGTCCGTTCAAGCGGCCGAAGAGATCCTCGAAAAGACCGGGGTCGCCGAAGGGTACTGTCTCGACCTCGCCTGCGGCGATGGGGCCCTGGCTTATGAACTCGCCAAGAGATCGAACCTGAGGATTTACGGGGTCGATGCCGACCCAGAAAGAATCGAACAAGCGCGACAGAAGTTGGATGCCGCCGGGTTGTACGGGACCCGTGTGACACTGGTCCACGCGGACCCGAAAGACCACCCTTTCCCCGATTACTTCGCCAATTTGGTTGTCTCCGGAAGGTCGGTCGATGAGGGAGTGGAGGCTCTCCCGACAGAGTCCGACCGGAGCCAGCGTCCCTATGGTGGGATCGCCTGTATCGGGAAGCCCGGTGAGATGAAAGTTTCCGAAAGGGGCGAGCTCGCGGGCGCGGGAGATTGGACCCACCAATACTCGGACCCCGCCAACACGATTTGTTCGGACGATCAACTCGTCAAAGGTCCCCTCGGGATGCTCTGGTTCCGGGATGCCGACCAAAAAATGCCGCAACGCCATGGGCGTGGGCCTGCCCCGCTATTTTACGAAGGGGTTCTGTTGGTCGAAGGGATGGACACCCTGCGTGGTGTCGACGCCTACAACGGGCGGACCCTCTGGGAGTATTCACTTCCCGGCATCCTCAAAGATTTTAATCAGGAACACCTGGTTGGCGCCGCCGCCACCCACAGCAATTTTTGTGTTGCCGAGGGAAGCGTGTATGTCCGGCAAGACGACCACTGTCTCCGCATCGATCTTCACACCGGGGAACTCTTGGACACCTTTACCGCCCCCACACCGCCCGATGGCCGCCGTAGTCGGACTTGGGGGTATATCGCCTGTCAGGATGGAACCCTCTATGGGTCGCTCGCCGATGAGGAGCATGTCATCAAAAAGGCGTACCGCGAGTCCTTCATGAACGATCTCCTTTCCGAGTCTTACTTCTTTTTCGCGATGGACTCGCAAACCGGGCAGGTGGAATGGACCTTTGACCCGAAAGACTCGATCCGTCATAACGCCATCGCGATCGGAAACGGAAAGGTGTTCCTGATCGACCGACCCAAGGCCCGGGAGGACCTCGCGGAGTCGGTCGCCAAATCGCGTCGCAGGGGCGAGACCCCCACCCAGGAAGAGGAAATCGAATCGCGGATCCACGATCCCGGGACGCTGTATGCGTTCGAGGCCGCAACGGGGAAAGTCCTTTGGAAAGAGGACAAGGATGTCTATGGCACTCTCCTCGCCTTGTCGCCCGAGCATGATGTCCTTTTGATGGGGTATCAGTACACACGATTCAAACAGAGTTCCGAGGTCGGCGACCGGATGACCGCCTATCGCGCAGAGGAAGGGACAGCGCTTTGGGATCGGAACATCGAACGCCCGATGGGGTACGGTTCCTCCTCACGCCCCATCATCAACGACCGGACTGTGTACCTTGAACCCGGCGCTTTCGATCTGCTCACCGGCGAGGACACCGGTTTTTCGATGTCGCGTTCTTATGGTTGCGGTGTCATCACCAGTTCGGAGAGCATGATGCTCTTCCGTTCCGCGACCCTCGGTTACCTCGATCTGGAAGCGGATGCGGGGACCGAGAATGTCGGAGGGATTCGGCCGGGGTGTTGGATCAACGCGATCCCCGCGGGCGGTTTGGTTCTCATGCCAGATGCTTCGGCGGGATGCACCTGCTCATACTTGAACCGTGCCAGCATCGCGCTCCATCAGTACGGGGAACGATAAACATTTTCTCAACCGACTCCGTTCGAATGATCCCGCGCTACCCGATCCCATCATCCAGAAAAACCCTCGCGGGATTGCTGTTGTTTACGATTCTATCGATCCCCTGCGGCGCTCCAGCGGAAGAGTCCAAGCTGGAACAAGGGGTCCGTCTGGAGATTCGAACAGCCGAGGGGGAGTTTGATGTCCGCTACTCACGGTTGGTGGCGCTTTTTGTTCCCGAAGGCGACCCCGCGACCCCGTTTGTTTCATCCGGACCCTTCTCGGCGACCTGGACTGGGAACATCGAGGTCGATCTCCGCGACCGGTTTCGATTCGGGTTCGAAGGCAACGGTACTTTTCAGTTTTACATCGACGGTCGAGTCCGCCTCGACGCCGATAGCGCCGATCCAGAATCATTAGTAGGCCGCCGGGCCAGACTGGGAAAAGGTTCCAACCCCTTCATCGCCACCTACCAAAGCCCAGCCACCGGTGAGGCCGAATGCCGGCTGATGTGGGAGTCGACCGAGTTCCCGATGGAGACGGTCCCGGCGACAGTTCTGACCCACTCCACCACCGATGAGGGTTTCCTGAAATCGATGACCCTTCGCAAGGGAAGGGAACTGGTGGGCGAATACCGTTGTCTGAATTGTCACGCTCCGAAGGAAAGCACCCTTGATAGAAGCGAGGCGATGCTGGAACTCTTCGAGGACGCTCCCTCGATGGAGACCATCGCGACGCGCACCCGCCCCGAGTGGATTCCCCTTTGGCTGGAGAACCCCCAAAGATTTCATCCGGATTCGACTATGCCGCGAATGCTTCCCGGCCCGTATGCCCGACAGGACGCGATGGATATTGCCGCCTATTTCGAATCGATGGACATTGAATCTGAACCAGACATCAAGGGGAATTCGGAAGAGGGAAGGGAACTCTTCAACCAACTCGGATGCATCGCCTGTCATGTTCTTTCGGAGGCTGAAACGGAGAGCGATCCCTACGACCGCACCCCGCTCGGTCATATCCCGGCCAAATGGAAATCTTCGGGAGAACTAAGCGAATTCCTCCAAAACCCGCAATCGCATTTCAAATCGATCCGGATGCCCCATTTCAAATTGACCAAGGAAGAAGCCGACAACCTCGCATCCCTCCTGATGGACCGTGAAGTCGAACCTGTCGATTCAGTCACAGGCGATGCCGAGAGAGGGGGGGAACTCGTTGCAACTCTGGGTTGCCTCAGTTGTCATGGACCCAGTAACGAGGCTGAAGCCTCTACTCCTTCGTTCGAGGAGGTTCGAGTTAAGGAGAGTGCGGGGTGTCTTTCCCTGGAAGCGACTGGTGAGCGCAAGGCGCCTCTGTTTCCGTTGAGTCCGAAGGAGATCGGGGCCATCCAGGTCTTCCTGAAGAGCGGTCCTATCGATTCCCTCAACCGTTCCGACCCAGCCGAAACCGCCGAGCGCTACACCGAAAAACTCCGCTGCAACGCCTGCCATGAGCGCGACGGAGAGTTCGATGTCTGGACACTCCTCAATCCGCCGCGGGAAGACCTGGAAGAATTCGAGGAGGATTTGGGCGATGCGGAAATCGACCAGTCCAGGCCCTCGCTCACCTTCATCGGCGAAAAACTCAGACCCGATTGGTTGAAGAAAAGACTTCTCGGGGAAGTCGGAGAAGACATCCGCCCCTGGCTCGATTCCCGGATGCCCTGTTTTCCCTTCCACGCCGAGGTGTTGGCGGAGGGTCTCGCCCAATCGCATGGTTTCTCGCCGAAGGCCGATCCAATCCCCGAGCCCGACGCGGAGCTAGCCGAGTTGGGAGAGCGGCTCGTGTCACAAAAAGAGGGATTCGCCTGCACCACCTGTCATCCCATCGGCGATTACGAGGCGCAAGCGGTGTACGAATCGATGGGAACCAATCTGATGGTCGCCGCCGAACGTCTCCGCCCCGGCTATGCTCTCCACTGGATGTTCAACCCGCTTCGGGTCAATCCCAAAACGAAGATGCCCCGCTATACGAGCGAACACGGGAACACCCCGCTGGTCACTCTCTTGGATGGCGAGGGCGTTCGACAATTCGAAGCGATCTGGCATTATCTTCTACGAGGCAGAGAGATCGAAGCTCCGGAAGTGGATTTGAAATAATGATTTTGAGGGGAGTGGTCCTATGAATCGTATACTGATGGGTCTCTTGATGCTGTTTCTTTTACATGGCGCAACTCAAGCCGCTTCCCTCGACGCTCAATCTCAACCGCTGGAGGGAACCGAACCTTCTCCCTACACAGCCTTCCCACTCACCATCGAGTGTTCTGTCAAAATCGACAGTAAGGATGGTTTCAACATCCTGCTTGCCAGCCACCCCAAAACCTCCGACGAACACTGGGAACTCTACACAGAATCACGGACTGGCAATTTCGCGGTGTATTGCCCGCGTTACGAAACCCCGGTGCTCGCTTCCGCCTCACCTGTCGCCGATGGCGAGTGGCGCCACCTGGCGGCGATCCTCGAAGACTCTCGTGTCCGGTTGTATGTGGATGGAGACAAGGTTCTGGATAAGGAGGTTCAAACAAAAAAGAACCTTCGTCCTGGATCGGGACCCTTCACTGTCGGTTACACCTACGATGGCGCGGCGAAGATTTTTTGCGAGGGTCAGATCGACGAGGTCAGAATCTCCGAGGGAGTCCGCGACATCGGACCCTCCCACCAGGAACCCCTCGAAGACGATGACCATACGATCGGTCTCTGGCATTTCGAGAACCGGATTGGCGACCGGTTTGTCGATGCCTCGAAGACCGGATACAACCTGGAGATCCTTGTCAAGAAACGGAAGATCCAACGCCTCGGCAGCGAAGTGGTCGACATCGACGATCAAGATGAAGAAGACTGGAAAGACGATCGTTGGCCGCTCATGGACACCGGCCCCTTTTTCAGCGCAACCATCACGACTCCGCAGATTCCCGATTCTCGTCCCACTTACAAAGGGATCGCGGTCAAACTCGGGGAGAACGAGGACCGATCCATTCTGTTCGACACCGAACTCCTGCGGGTTTCCTGCGGTTGGGAAGGTGATTTTATCAAGACCTTTCCGAAACGGTTGGGGATCATCGATCTCCCCCAAGTGGCGAGCGAGATCCTCTTCAAAACCGACCCGGTCCCTGGAGCCTCCACCGACTCGGATTTCATCGACCCCCGCGATTCGGAATTTGGACCCATGCCCAAGGAATACGGGCGCTACCAAGGGCTTTATGAGCACGGCGACCGCATCGCCTTCGCATACACCCTCGGCGAGACCGAGGTGTTGGAGTCGCCCTGGGTCGAAGAGCATGGAGACCTTCTCGCCATTTCGCGAACCCTCCAATTGGAATCGGTCACCGATCCGATTCACCTGCTCCTGGCCCATGGCGAAAACCCCGAGACCCGGGAAATCGAAGGATCGAAAATCGCAATATTCAATGGGGATGAATCGGTGTCCGCGTTTGGGTTGGTGGGAGAGGCTGGCAGTCTTGTTGTGGCGGAAGACCGAATGGTCGCCAAGATCGATCCAAGCGAAGGAGTCGTTCGATTAAAAGTCCTCGCTTGGACTGGTGATGAATCCGAACTTCCAAACTTCGCTCGCCTCCTACAAGAAAGCGCACCGCCCGAGGACCTGAAGCAACTTACCCAGGGCGGTCCATCTCACTGGAACGAACCGATTGAAGTCAAAGGAATCATTAGCCAAAGCGAAGACCCCTATGTGATCGACACGATTCCAGTCCCCCACGAAAACCCCCACAACGCATTGATGTACACCTCCGGTCTCGATTTTCTCCCCAACGGAGACTTAGCCGTTTGCACAGTCCATGGCGATGTCTGGTTGGTGAAGGGAATCGATGAGGAACTGGAGAGAGTGATCTGGAGACGGTTTGCCACCGGCCTCTTCCAACCCCTCGGTCTGAAAGTGCGAGAGGGTGAGATCTTCGTTCTCGGCCGCGATCGGATCACTCGGCTGCATGACCTCAATGGCGACGACGAAGCCGATTTTTACGAGAGTTTCAATGGGGACATCGAGATCGCGGGAGGCGGGCATTCTTATGCCACCTGTCTCGACACGGATTCCAAAGGAAACTTTTATTTCTCGAAGGGCGCCGACTCGCCTCGCACCGCGCATGACGGGTCCGTTTTGAAAGTATCGGCGGACGGCAGCCAACTCTCCGTATTGGCGACCGGGTTCCGTTACCCCAACGGTATGTCCGTCCTTGAGGAGGATTTGGTGTCGATCGCGGATCAGGAGGGGACCTGGGTGCCCGCTTCGCGCATCGATTTCGCGGGTCCGGGATTCTTCAGTGGGTACATGGACACGCACCATCGCGAAACCCCTCCGGAAACCTATGACCACCCCATGTGCTGGCTCCCCCAGGACATCGACAACTCATGCGGAGGCCAGGTGAAAGGGGAAGGGGATGAGTGGGGACCGCTTTCGAAGGAATTGATTCATCTCTCCTATGGTCATTGCATGATGATGTACTGCCTCACCGAGCAAGTGGAGGATCAGTGGCAGGGGGGAGTGGTGCGGCTTCCGCTCCAGTTTCTTTCGGGGGTCATGCGCGGCCGTTTCGGCCCGGATGGTCAACTCTACCTCTGCGGGATCCGTGGCTGGCAGACCAGCGCGGTCCGTGACGGTTGCCTCCAGAGAGTCCGATACACCGGCGCTCCCTTTTACGATCCCATCGATCTGTCTGTTCACGAAAACGGAATCCGAATCGTTTTCAACGAACCTCTGGACGAAGAGTTCGCGACCGATCCGGAGAGTTACGCGATCGAGCAATGGAATTATCTCTGGCGGAAAGAGTACGGTTCCGAGGATTGGTCTGCGAAAAACCCGGATCAGCTGGGTCATGACGAAATGGAGGTGGACAAAATACATCTGCTCGAAGATGGGAAAACCGTGTTCATCGAGATCCCCGACCTCACGCCTGCGATGCAGACACAGATTCGCTACAACCTCGACGCCGAGGATGGCGAGCTGGTCAAGGGAGTTCTCCATCACACGATTCACCAATTGGGCGAGGCTTATTCGTTTTGAGGTAGGGCGGACTAGCGGATGCGTAATCCGCCACGCGGCACTTGATCGGTTGGATCGGAGGTTGCGGCCAATGATGTGGGCCGCAACGGTTTGTAAGAACCGTTGCTACCCAAAAACGTCCATTGGAAATGGACTATTCCTCTTCGATGGGGCGGAGAAGGAAAGCTTTGGGGTAATTCCCATCGCGATGGTAGCCGTAGCCGACGATTTCGCCTCGATCATTGATTGCAGAAGCCTCGATAATCCTCCACCCGGCATCCGGTGAGATTAGCGTGTTCAAATCGAAAGGGTAGTGGTTTTCCCAAAGGATGCCTATTCGTTTTTGGTCCCATGTCATGGGATGTCCAATCATGTTTTCAATCGTATAGCCATAAGGAAGTTTCCTTGCGTTGTATCTAATACTGTAGAACATAGAGTTTATTATACTCACTCGAATTGGCTGGGAAGAACCAACCACCTGGCTTTGGTTGTTCATATCCTCGATGTCGTCATACCATCCGAATCGAATCAGGTTGTTGAATTCGCCACCATCCCAAACTGAAAAACCTCTTTCCCCTGCTGGGCTATCGAAAGATCCGAGGACAATTCCCTGGTCATTGAGACGAAATCCTTTAAAGTTTGATTCGCTCTGCACACCAGGATGCAGAATCTCAAGGGTTCCTTCCGTATGGAGGACGAATGTTTGCTGCATGCCCTCTGAATTCATGAGTATTCCCAGAATGGCTCCAGGATTATTTATGTCTAGGACTTTTAGAATCCGACCCTCTGGAAGGGCAAGCGGTTCGGCCGTGCCTGAAACATTTTGGATAAAAGCCTTGTGAAATTTGCTGCCCGGATTTTGATTCCACGCAACCAGCGATTGAGAACTGAAGCCAAACTCTGATCTTCTAACTGATGTCAGACCTGATCGTTCAAAACCGCCCTTCGGGGTCCAAAGCCTGAGCCACTCAACCGACGATGACGAGTGTCCCTCAAGGACATTGATGAAACCCAACACCTCGGAACGATCATTGACTTTAGTCTCCCAGTACTGGTCCGCGATCAAAGTCATTCCTTCATTTGGATCCCAGAAGAATGCGGCCCCGCCCGAATGGCCGACCACTTCTCCCAAGTTATTGATATCCGAAGCAAAACTTTGGTTCTCGCCCGGTAGAGTCCCAATGTCGATAACCTCATACCGAGTCTCAAGGTGGTGAGTTGGAAATGGAATGAATAGAAACGCAATGAAAAGAGTGAAGAGGAGCAAGAGCGAGAAAAAGAGTAATTTGATTTTCTTTTTCATTTCGTGATAGGTGAGAAGAGGCTCGGCCCTCCCTCATGTTTCCCAGGACTAATCCCGCGCCACCAACACCATCTCTTTCCATTCCACCCAGGCGTTGGTGCGGTGCATCTGGAGGACGATGTGGCCGGGGCGGATGGCGGTGAGAGCGTCGGTCTCGGCGGAGGGGATGCCATTGATGAAGGTGGCGGCATTCGATCCGCGAACGAATATCTGCAAGAGGTTCCATTCACCGGGTTTGAAGGCGAGATCGTTGCCACGGTCGAAGTGGTAGATGCTTCCCGATGGGGTGATGGCGTCCGGGTTGTCCCAGATTTGGATTTCGTTGCCGCGGTCGTAGTCGTCATCCCTCTCGCCGGGGACCCATCGAAAAAAGATGCCGCCATTGGAGTTGGGGCTGGTGCGGTAGAGGCAGCGCAAATCGAAGTCCTGACAAACTTTTTCAAAGAGAAGGTAACCATTGCCATCCTCGGCGTGGATGACCCCGTCACGGTTCTCCCAGGAGTTCCGACTGTTCACCACTTTCCACCCCTCGATGCCCTCAGCTGGAATGGTCACTATTCCGCGCTCGCTATCAGGCAGAGGTTTCATTTCAAAATCACGAATGCGAATGGTGCCGCCGTTGTTCTGGAACCCGACCGAACCCCGGCGAAGAGCGTATTTCAGACGGGGGTGCTTGGAGAGGTCGATGTCCTGGACCACCTTGTCGTTGATCTTCACCTCCAGATGAGGCCAATCGAATTTCGCCCGGAATGCGTTCCAATCCCCGTACTCCTTCATCGCCGCGACTTGAGGCGCGACATGCCGGAAGAGAGCGCCGCCATCGAAAACAGACAGAGGGTCATGGGCATGGTTGTTCAGGTCGATCTCGAACCCGGCGCGTGTGGCGCCGTTGCTGGGAGCCGAGATAAAGAATCCGGACTCGCACCACTTGGAGGTCTTGAACTCGAAGGAGACTTCAAAGTTCTCGTAGATCTCTTTCGAAAGGATCACCGAAGGATTTTTCTCGCACCGGACGATCTCCAGTTCGCCCTCCTCGAAGAGAAAACCCTCCTCGGAACCTCCGATGCGAAACCAATCGGACGAATCGAATCCAAAACCGGGGGCGCCGAGGAAAAGAGTAAAAAGGAGAGTGAGTGTGAGGTTCAGTTGAAATGGATTCATGGTAGGAGGAAGTTAAGTGAATCCGCGAGGACATCCAAGTGGCTTTGGGGATCGTTCCAACCCTTCCGTCCTGATACAGTTTCGATATGGAAACCTCTTTTCTTTGCGCCGTCTGCGGCAGTCGGAATGAGATTTGGATTGACGAATCCCAGGGGGAGGAGCAGGAGTCGATTCAGGACTGCCAGGTCTGTTGCCACCCGAATGTGCTCAGGAGCTATCCCGATGGAGATGGGGGTTATCGGGTGGAGGCGAGTTTTGAGGAGTGAGGGACCAACCTGTTCTAGGCTGACTGCGGTTTTGCGGCGTCCCGGATCACGGTTGTTTGGTTCACATATCGATCCGCGTTCTCGCTTTGGTGTCGGCGAAGGTCCTCGAAAATACGGTGGATGTCATATCCCATTCGGTCGGTGTAAGCACACCCGTGTACGCGAGTTTCCTCGACGACAGGGTCTTCCACGTCGTATTCCCTCATGAGTCGGACTCTCCAATCCGGGCGGGCGTATCGGAATTCCGTTGATCTTTGACCCGCTCCCAAAGCGGATCTCCCTCCAGCGATTCCAAGGTCCGGCGCCTTTTCTCCTCCCAAGAGAGTCCGTCGTCTTCACGGTCGATCTCTTCTCTCCGCTTGCGCATGAACGCCACGGAATCAAAAGGCTTATTCGTCATAGTCCATAACCTCCTTGGGAGTCCGTATCTCCAGTATACCGTATCCAAACGACACATTAACAGCGTTGAACCGACGAATTCGGCCAAGGTTAACGATATGCTTGAAATTCCAACTAACCAAAACATTAGCATGGCCAAGAGTCGCCAATGCAACATGCAAAGCGTCCGCCTTCGAACCCGGTCCTACCACCCCATGATTGAGGTAGGCTTCCGCCAATTCCGCAGCCTCCTCGGAATCCTCTAGGACGACCTGATGGTCGGGGGGTACTTTTAGAAGCTGGTCCCGAACACCTTGGGGAGCCCCTCTAAGTTCCCTTAAAGTGTGGGTCGACAGCATGAGCGTGTGGATACCCTCAATGAATTGACGCCATAAAGCGAGGCTGTCCTCGGAAAACTCGATATCCTCGCAGCCCCCAACCACCGAAGCGTCGACGTAGATTCGCATTTTAATCCTCTTCTTTCTTTGTCAGCTCTTCGATTACCATTGTGACACGCCGCTCACCTTCCCCCAATCCTCCATCAGGATCAGCAAATCCATCGCATCCACTGTCCCGCTCCCATCGATATCCGATCTAGGATTCTTGAACGGGGAGTCGGCAACACCTGCGGCGTAGAGGATGCCGCCGAGGAGGTGGGAGACGAATTCGGGTTCCGTGTAGGTGGCGCGGGTGTGGCCCATGCCGGTGTACCAGGCGCGGCCGCCTTGGAATTCCTGGAACCAGCTGATGGGGTGGTCCTCGCCCATTGTCCCGCCCTCGTAGGAACTTTCGTCGAGGGTGAGGAGGACCTCCACATCGCCGCGAGGGTTTGCTTGGAAGTTGTACCACTCATCGGTGCGGCGCCATTTGAGGGGGAGATCTCGGGTCGAAATGTGGGTGGAGTTCTCGATGCAGACGGTGGCGGGTTGGATGGCGGGGTGGCAGCAAAAATGAGTTCCGAGGAGCTGGTCATAGAAAAGCCAGTCGTATTCGGTGTCGCTGGCGGCGTGCACCCCGACAAAGCCGCCTCCATTCCGGATGAACTGTTCGAAGGCCGCCTCCTGGGTGGAGTTGAGGATGTCCCCCGAGGTATTGAGGAAGACGACGGCCTCGTATTGGGAGAGGTTGGCTTCAGAGAAATCGCTGGAATCCTCCGAGGTGAGCACCCCAAACTCGTTTTGGTCGCCGAGTTCCTGAATGAGCGCGATGCCATCGGAGATGGAGGGGTGTCGAAACCCGGCGGTCTTGGAGAAGACCAAGACCTCGAAATCCTGGGCCGCTGATGGGAACGCGAGCAGCGGAAACATCAACACGACTAGGAGGAACCGGCGGTGCGATTTTTCCTTCTTTCCATCCTGGGCCATTTAGAAAGTGTATCAAGAACCCAGCCGAGCGGTCACCTCGTATTTGAACGGTTCACCCGGTCGCCGTAACGTCGTTCAGGGTGGTGCGTTACATCTTCACTTTAGAATCCTTGAAGGAGGGTGAATCAACGATGTTTCAGACAAAGCAGTCCATTCGGTTGCTAGGCAGTGCGGCGGTTTTGGGCGGTTTGTTGTGGTGCGCGGGACAAGCGCAAGCGGGAGAGGTGGAGCGGTCCTATTATTTCAGCCGGACCGCGAAGCCTTATGCGAGTTACGAGGAATGGTTGAAGGCCAATCCGAGGCAAACTCATCCGTACCATGAGACTGTCCATGGGCCGCTTTTTCATCAGTCGGACAAGACCGACCCGGCGAACACGGAGCCCATCTATGACCAGCCCGCATTCCGGGCGGAGAAACGGATCAAGTTGCCCTACGGTTCCAACCGGATCCTGTGGGTGAACGACCGTTATTACAGCGGGAAGTACTATACGACTTCGAAACAGCAATAGTTTTGAGCCTCTCGTTGGAGTGGCCCGGATCGAGAATGGTTTGGGCCACTCCTCGAGGAGGTTTTCCCCGGAAACCTTGATTCTTACATCCGGAGGCGGGTTTCGTGTGACGTTGTCTTGGCTTGCCGACCCGGTTTATACTAATAGAGCAGAACGGGGGCGACCGGTTTCGACAGATTTGAAGTCGGGTATTGGAAGCAGGCCGTGCGGCTAATCGGCTCAGTGTCATCCGTAATGGGGAGAGAAAAAGCAATTATACCCATGACAATCAAGGCCTCCCAAAATGCGTCGGGAATGAATCGTGGAATCTCCAAAAAGGGACTGATTTCCGATCAACCCTCTTACGACTTCATCCCCGGATCCCCGCAAAGCAGGTTAGCTCTTGTTTGGCCATTGACTGAGGAGGTGGCATCCCTTAGTAATCGTCACGATGCTCAACAAAGACTACAAAGACATGTTGCAGTGCTTAGTCGAAGAGGGCGCTAGATTTCTCCTAGTCGGCGCCTACGCCATGGCGGCCCATGGCTATCCCAGAGCAACGATGGACATTGACATTTGGATAGCGCCCAGCGTCGAAAACTCGCCGGTTGTTCTCCGCGCGTTGAGCCGGTTTGGCGCACCGCTGCATGAACTGACCCTTGATGATCTACAGAAGGATGATACCATCTTCCAAATCGGAGTAGCTCCGCGACGAATCGATATCATTACCGGAGTTTCGGGACTTCAGTTTGAACAGGCTTACTTAAATTCCTCTGAAATCGAGATGGAAGGAATTCCACTTCGTGTGCCATCACTGAAAGACCTAATTCGGAATAAAAAAGCGACGGGCCGGACAAAAGATCTGGCCGATGTTGAAGCCTTGGAGTCTCTTGGTGAGTCGTAGAAGATCGGGAGAGAGTCTTACCAGATCAATACGACGAACCCTTGACTATCCAGGAGTTGCCTCCCCCGACTTGAGTCGTTTATACTAATAACGCAATACGGGGGCGACCGGTTTCGACGGATTTGAAGTCGGCCCTTGGAAGCAGGCCGTGCGGCTCATCGGCACGTTACCCCAGATGGGATGCAAAATACTTGCAGAACCTCAATTAGCACTGGCTGCTTAATTTAAGCTGCCGGTCCCCCGAGGGTGGGTCTCTTGGCTCTCGGTACGGACCTCAAAAACAAGAGTCTAGTCGCGGGTGTTGGGTTCGTTGCATCCTCGGCGAAATAACAAATGAATCCTTCTCAGCGTAGCCCGCTCGACGGTTGCACTGAGGAGTATCCTGTCGAGCTAAGCCTGTAGATGCCTTGGGTTAGCCAGGTTCGGACGGGGGTTCGACTCCCCCCGCCTCCACCAACATCACCGATCAGGCTATGCAACCACATCCTTCCCTCACAGAGGGGACCCCCGTATGAACCTGGATGATTTACCCCTTCGTCTACGCGACCGTATCGATGATTTCCTGGAGGAGTTGGATAAGGGCTTGGAGGACCAGGGATTCACCTCCGAGGATATCGCCGACGAAATTGAAAGAATCGAAG
Organism: Candidatus Omnitrophota bacterium; assembly: GCA_029261095.1. GTDB lineage: Bacteria > Hinthialibacterota > Hinthialibacteria > OLB16 > OLB16 > JACKFH01. The sequence goes on from JAJDBZ010000569.1 coordinate 19,136, forward strand.
AATCTCTTCTGACACGAATCGGAAATAGAAATATCCAAAACCTATCGGCTACCGAAATCGATGGATTACTCACACGCCTCAAACCCGAGATCTACTTAGCCGTAAAACCAACCCAACGAGAGGAGATCCCCTCTGGCCCTCGACTGCCCGACAAGCCCCGCCTCTCTCGGACCGCGATCTTGTCGTTAGCCTGGGCATTGTGTTTTCCTCTGATGGTCGGCCTTGCATGGATCCCGGAGTCCTCTACCCCCGGCAAGGAACCTGGGGGATTACAAAAACTAGGGGTTAACGCGATTGTGTCTCTCGGAATTCTTTCTCCGGTCGGAGCGTTTGCGCTCGGGTTAGTTGCGATTCGTCAGATTCGATTCAGCCGAGGATTCCTGTTGGGCGAAACATTGGCAAGATCTGTCACTCTCTATTTTCCTGCGGCAATCCTGGCGCTGGGTATTGGGGTTATTTCGAATCACTGGCTCGCGAACCTTCAATCAACTTCCAATGTCCACGTAGCCGCTTGGTTATGCGGGCTTTCGGCGGCAACCATCTGGATTCTTTTGATGCAAGGGTGGCTTAAGAAATGGACAAAGCGAATGGAGAGTTCGGGGCAGTATTGGCGAATCGTCGAGAGTGTTCCTCGATCTGCCCGCCAAAGCATGTTCGATCGAAACGAAAAATCCTGATGCAAGGAAGGTGATTGAGATGAAAGTAACGGGGCAGATGGTACTTGCGGTATGGCTGATCGCTTATGGGGTCGCTCAGGTCCTTCCAACTCTACTTCCCGGCGGGATAAGCATGGTGTTGGGAATATTGGCAATCATTGCGGGCGCGCTCATCTTAATGGGCAAATGAATCGAAGGGCTCTATCGGTCTCTACCGGTAAATGAAAAAGGCCCCTCTCGAAAGAAGAGGGGCCTTTGATGCAGATTTCTATGCGAGAAGCGAGTTACCAGGAGTACTGAAGAGACAACACAGTCCACCATTCGTCTTCATCGTTAATGTCATCTTCCATCGACAGCTGGTAGTACAAGCCGGGGGAGAAAGTGAGTTTCTCGGAAAGGGGCACCGAAAGGGCGCCACCGAAGGTCGCGTGCGACCAGCCGGTATCCACATTGTACTGACCGCCGTTGTACCAAACATCCGCAGCTAGATCCAACGTGACCGATTCGCCACAGAAACTCTGGCAAAGGTCTGCAGAGTGTGAGACGCCGAGGGTTGTGTTCCATCCTTCGCCGCCAACGCTGTCATGTTTCGGGAAACCGTAGTAGGCGCCGAAATAAGGGGAGAGCGGAAGGGAGGAAAGAGTGAAGACACCATATGCTTCATGGTAATCCCATTCACTATCCAAGTGGATGAAATCGTAATAGATCCAACCAAGTTCCATGTCCAAACCATCGACAGGACTGCAGCTGTAATAGGCGTAATAATCATGCTCGTCGAGATCGCGACGTGAAATTCTGTCGCCAACCAATTCGCCGCCTTTTTCAGCTTCACTTAATTCAAATTCGTTATAAAAGAGCGTTTGGCCACGATCATGGCTGGAGTAGGAAGCCCACCATCCAACGCTGATACCCGAATCCCAGAGACTGAATTCGACGCTGGGCTGATAAGCTCCACCATCATCCAGGACATCGAACCCACGGAACATGTACTTGGAAACCCAATCCAATGAAACATCGATACCCAAGCCCGAACCCGAATCGGCTTCGGCTACCTGTGCGATGTCTTCACTACCCGGCGCTTCAGCGAGCCAATAATTCTGATCGGATTGAGCGACTGTCTGGGTATCCAAAGACCAATCTTTACTGGCCTCCGCATATCCGAGTTCCGAATACACATCGCTACTCTGTTGAGCTGGCGACCAGCTAGTGTCCGCCACTGTCGAATTTACCGAAACAACCTGAGGTGTTTCCGCAACCACTGCTGGGGTTATCAAAAGCGCCACGACGGCGAGAGCAAGAATACCCCGATTAAACCCGTAATCACCCATTTCAAGAATCCTCCTCTAATATCTTCTGCTTTTGGTTACAGAAAACCATTTGGAAAGCCATCTTTCCACAATTCTCGCTAAGTGGAACCCAATCTTTAGAGCAATTCAAGACTGGTTAGACTGACTTGCCTTAGGTTTTCCTCCCCGAAAGCCTCCTAAAATTAATGTCATCCACCCGAGAATGAGGAGCAACCCGCCAACGGGAGTAATGGCTCCCCACCACCTCGTTCCGGACAGCGCTAGAGTATACAAACTCCCCGAAAAAACCAAGATACCCAGCAAAAAAAAGTAAGCTGAAACTGAGTAAATCCTATCCTTCTGAGAACATTGAAGTAATAACGAAATCCCTAATATCACGACTGAATGAATGAGATGATAATGAGCGGCAGTTTTGTAAACCTCGAGTAGATCTTCCGGAATTCTTCCTTCGAGTCCATGCGCACCGAATGCTCCGGCTCCCACTGCAGTGGCTCCCAAGAAGCCCGCAATTCCTAGGCAGTTTTTCGATTTCATGAGTCCTTCCGTCTTCGTTCCAATCAGATTATCGGTTTACTACACCCATCGCCTTTAGGGCAATGTGGCTAGTGAGAGATCAAAGGGCGGGGGGTTCGGAGTAAGAGGTCTTCCCCCCGGATCGATCGACACCTCGCACAAGGTAGACCTTGTGCCGGTCCTCTGGTCCGCACGGTTTAAAAGCGACATGTGAGGGCATGTATCGCATTGTATAGCCGCATCTTCTCATTTCGGAGTGGTTCGGGATTGAGGAATGGATGGTAAATGCATCGTGAAAATGACATTCACCTGGCTCCAGCTCGAGGTCCACCGCTCGTTCTTCGTCGATCTGGGACGGGTCGATCTCCGTGTCAAAGACATTGGATTTCCGGTCTACCGACCGGTACTTCCGACCCGAACCTTTTTCCGAATGTGACCCCGGGATCACCCTCATACAACCATTGGCTTTCATCGAGGGGTCGATTGCCAACCAAAGAGTGATCACCTCCATCGGGTCGAGTCGGTTTCCCCAGTAATCGGCGTCGGTATGCCAGGGGACCGAGAGCCCGTCGCCTTTCGGTTTCGAAATGAAATGGCTGGACCAGAGGACAATATCGGGTCCGATGAAGGTTTCCACCACATCGAGAACTTTCTTGTGAGTGAGGAATCGAAAGAGTTCGGGGTATTGAAAATGCGGAACATCCAAGTGTTCGGAACGGATGCCCGGCGGAAGTTCCGAAAGAATCCTCTCGAAAGTAGTCGTGAGATCGCTCAGTTCTTGCGAAGAGAAAATTCGACCGAATTTCAGGTATCCTTCCTTGCGGTAAAAGGAAACCTCTTCATGCGTGGGTAACGGTGCTTGAGTGTCAAGGGTTTCGTTCATTTCGGATCGATGGCTTCCAGGTTTCCCTTTCAATTGAAGTTGCTATCTTCACCCTGTCGTCTGATGAAGACTAGAGTGATTGATCGGAGATGAAAATTGAAGTGAGTGATTGCTTCTAATTGGAGACCAATGTCCGAATACCCCACATCTCCCATTCCTGACGAGAACCCTTTCTCCCCCCGACCGGGTAAATGGGAGGTGGTGATTCTCTTTCTCCTGCTCCTCCTCGGCCTCTCGATTCGTCTACAAAACCTTTCGAACCAACTCCTCGACCATCACAGTTTTCGCCAGGGGACCGAAGCGATGATGGCGCGAAATTTTGCGAGAGATGGCATCGTTCTGCAATACCCGGGAAAGGAAGGGTATGCCCAATGGTCGGATATCGAGGTCAATGAGTTTCCCCTCTACCCCGCGACCGTTGCATTGGCCTACCGTGTCTTGGGCCGTGAACACGACGTGATCGGGAGATTGGTCACCATCCTCTTCTCCTTGGGAACTGGTCTCCTGTGTTATTTGATTTTGAAGACTCATTTCCAAAACAGCGCACCCCTGTGGGCGATGGCTTTGTTCATGCTTTCGCCTCTGGGTGCGTATGTCGGTCGCTGTTTCCTCCGACATCCGATGGCTTTCTTTTTCCAGGCGCTCGCGTTCTTTCTATGGCTGCTTTGGCTGAAACGACCGGGCTGGGCCCTTTGGATCGGAGTCTGGATCTCGGCAGCGATTACCGGATTGATGAACTTCCCGAACCTCTATATTGGTCTGCCGATGGGAGTCGCGTTCCTTTTGACCCGGGATCGGAAGGGGCTCTTGGACAAACGCGTAGCGTGGTTAGTCCTGGCGATCCTACTTCCGCCCTTGTTATGGCTCAAGCATTCTCTGAAGTTCTCATCGGTCTTTTTGGCAAGCGACCCGACTGGAATCAAACAAAGAGATCTCGATCGGTTCCTCCGATTAGAATGGGTTAATCCCGATTTCTTTGGGAACATGTGGGAGGGGACCTGGGATCTTCTTCTGACTCCGGGCATCTTTATCATTGTTTTGATCGGCCTGTGTCTCGGGTGGAAGTCCAAGTTCTGTTGGATCGTTCGGTCCTGGTTGGGCATTTCGATTTTGTACCTCTGTGTTGACCACTATCCGGTTTATTTGAACCGGCATGAGTATTATTTCCTTCACTTGCTGACCCCTGCATGTCTCTTGGGAGGAGTCGCGGCCGGTTGGATCATCGGGAAGTTGGTGATGTTCAAGCCCGAGAATGTCGGTTTGATGGGAAGTGCGGCAACAGTGGGATTGGCGATGGCGATCTTACTGCCATGGCAGGCCTATCATTTTCCACTAATGGAACAGTACATGGTGACTGAATACGGTTGGAGCCAGCATTGGGCGGACGCCGGGGCGAAAGTAAGGGAACTCACCGAACCCGAGGCGGTCATGGTGGTCGACTATCCCGAAGACTCGCTGATTTACTACTGCGACCGACCGGGGTGGGTGAATCGTTTTGCTGACATCAAAACCAATCAGTGGCAAATGTCAGGCGGAGGCGATTATCTTCTCATCACGAGCTATCGGGTTTCCCAAGATGAAAACGGAAATTGGGTGAACAATGGTTTCGACTTTGACAATCCGGTGGATGGAAATCCTCCTGGCAGTCCCGCAGCCCCCTGGGTGAGGGCGAACTGTCCGGTGGTTTTCGATGAACTGAGGTATCAAATCATCGACCTGCAACCTGAAAAACACGGTAGGGAGAAGCCAGCGATTCCTTGGCAACCCCCATCCTGACAGAAGTAAGAGACCGGGTCTGGGCAGCCGAAGCCTTCAGTGGGGTCCTGCGGGATGCCTGGTTTAGTGACAGCGCCTTCCCTCGTCTTTAGTCCAAGGAAAAGATATCGCTGGGTAGACCAGGATTCTGATCGACGTTGTGGAAGAAACAACTGACCTCGTTTTGTTCCCGCGCCATAACAGCCTCGACCGGGAGGTAGTTCTTTTGATGAATCCAGAGGAGTTGACGCGGGTGCTTTCCGCCACGCCCTTTAGGTTCGGCTCTTAAGAGGTAGGTCGGGATTTTCCCAAAGAGTCTTTCGCTCCGAATATCCGCCACCTGGTAAATCGCCATGAACCGATCGACATTGAAGTTATTGATATCCGCAATTTCGTTAATCATATTTATCACTGGGTCTTCTCCGAGTTGAGAAAGCCACTGGTCTTGCGATGCACTGTACCTGAAGAGCTGTTTCCCATCATGGATGTAGACGTACTTATTTTTACCCATGGGATACAGAATCGGTTCGGTGGCGGATTGAGGTGCGGGAGAGTATTCGAGGCGGACTTTCAGAGGAGCCAGATAGAAAATCTGACCATAGAAGATGTTCACTTTCTCCTCATCGTCTTTATTCCAGGTCTGAATCTCGACAACTGCCGACGCATCGCGGATGTTGTTCCATCGATTCTGCATCCCACGAATGACCTGCTGGATCTGCTGAGCCTCGGACGCGGAGGGAAACGAAAAGATGGGCGCCAAGAGAAAGACAAGAAAGAGAGAGATATGGGTTCTCATGAGAAACCTCCAAAAAGAATCGGATGATTCTTCAGGATATAAGGCTCCGGTTGGAAACTGAATACCCTCCCCGCCAATCACCCCTTAACCCTCCCCCCGACTCCGGGTTAGGATATTCCTCGCACACTCTGGGACTGTCTCCTTTCAGAGGGGTTTGCCCAGGGATTCACAATCCAGATGCCGAGGAGTATTCGAATCGATGCAATACAGACAACTGGGACGCACTGACTTACAGATCAGCCGAATCACCTTTGGGTGCTGGGCCATCGGCGGCTGGTGGTGGGGAAATGTGGACGATTCGGAATCCATCGCGGCGATCAAGGCGGCGGTGGAAGATGGGATTAACTTCTTCGATACCGCCGATGTCTATGGGGGGGGGCGTTCGGAAACTGTTCTTGGAAAAGCACTCGAGGGGGTCGAGGATGTTTATATCGCCACCAAGGGAGGGGTTCAATTCGACGACAAATGGGCGACAGAGAAGAGCAACGCTCCCAGCTATTTAAAGACCGCCTGCGAAGCCTCATTGAAAAGGTTGAACCGTGAGGTGATCGACCTTTACCAAATCCACTGGCCCGATGAGGGGAAAACTCCGATTGATGAAGCGATTCAGGGGCTCCAAGATCTCAAGGAAGAAGGGAAGATTCGTCACTTCGGACTCTCCAATTTCGGCGAACACGATCTCGAGGTTGCGCTAGATACAGCGCGCTATGAATCGGTCCAACCGAAATACAACTTGCTCCACCGAGAAATCGAGGAAGACATCCTCCCGTTTTGCGAGGATGAAGAGATAGGAATTCTTGCATACAGTCCCCTCAACTCGGGATTGCTCACTGGAAAATTCACCGAGGACTGGGAGTTTGAGGAGGGAGATCATCGCGGGAGCCATCCGGATTTCACCGGGGATGCATTCAAGAAGAACCTGGGCATTGTGGAGTTGTTGAAAGAGTATGCGGAAAAGAAAGAGTGCACCATTTCGCAACTCTCCATCGCTTGGACCCTCGCCAATCCAGCGGTTACCAGCGCTATTTGCGGCGCTAAGAAAGACATGCAGGTGGACGAGCTGGTCGAGGCAATCGATTTCCCACTCAAGAAAAAAGAGGTTGAGGAGATCAATGCGATCGTCACCAATTTGTCGTGAGGAGAATCACGGCAACTTCTAGCCCGAGATTTATTATTTCCCCCATTCCTCAATCGATTGTCAGCACACCGTAACCCGATTAACCTCTCGGCTCGATCTGGACCATGGGGGGCATTGTGCTTATTCCATTCAAGAAAACTTTATGTCAAATCTTGTTCATTGCCGGCGTCCTTTGGCTTCAGGCGATGCTGTCACCGGCGATCGGACAGAATATCTCCGTTGCCGATTATGAATCGGTTCAAGCCGCCATCGATGCGAACCCCGGCAAAACCATCTACGTGCCCGACGGCGATCACCTCTCTTCACGGCCGATTGAAATTAAGACGAACGATACCCGCCTCATCGGACCCGGAAGGCTGATCCAAACCAACCCCGGTGCGGCGATCCTCGTAATCCGCGATTGCAGCCGTGTTCGTATCCAGGATCTCACCCTCACCCGACCCGAGGGAAAACAGGAAAGCACTCAAGAGGGTCTTTATGTCACTCAATGCGATTTGGTTGAAATCGAGAGGGTACGCGTCCTCGACAACCGCAGCGGAGCTGGTTCGATCGCCGTCCTCCACTCGACCCGTAGCAGTGTGCGCGACTGTCTGGTGGTCAACTATAAGACAACCTGGATCGACGATCGCCGGGAAATGTATGGGTACTCCTTCAAATGCGTGGATGGAACCGGTATCAAGGTGATTTCCTCCAATGGGTCGATTGTGGAAGGGAATCGAATCATCGAAGAAGTTTTTATTCCGACAAAGGAAAACCGGGATCTTTATCAACTCGGCGAGATTACCGAGATCCAAGAGGAGATGCGAGACAAAATCCCTCAGCGGTTCCTAGACTCGGGATACACCTCAAACTGGCACCAAGGTTCGGGGATGATTATCGGCGGGTTGGGTCTTTCCGAATACACCATCGTTCGGGGAAACTACATCGAGAACGCGGCTCAGGGCCTCGATATTCACTCCGACTTTGTCATTGTCTCGGACAACATTGTGAACGGTGCGATGATGGGTATGAAAGCGATGCATGGCTCCAAGCATGTGCTGATTTCCGGAAACCAGTTCTCCCGCTGCGACCTCTGGGGTCTCTTACTGACTCATGGATCTGCCTCGCACACCGCTCGCGCAGCCTCTGGAGAGGAGGAAGCGCGCCCCGAAAATGTCGATGGTGGGACAATAGTCTCCAATAACATCTTTAGTTTTTTTGGGTACGGGAGCCAATACTGGAACTGGCTGGAACACGACCCCACCGCCGAACGTTTTGTCGGCATCCGGATCATCCTGAGTCCCAGCGACGGATTGCCCTCTTTGTCTAATGTGGTTATCACCGGCAACATCGTCTACGACAACGGTCAACACGAACAGTTGGTGGAGGGTGTCCCACAAAAACTCCCGGTTCGTTACTGCCATGCCCTTCGAGTCGAGGGGGCGGATGAAGGTCTCCCCCCTCATGTCATTGTCGCGAACAACATCCTCCACCCCGGACATTGCGGAG
>JAJDBZ010000570.1 GCA_029261095.1 Candidatus Omnitrophota bacterium
TTACGGGTGCTGGTGATAGAATGGTGCCCTCCACTCGAAACAGGCCCGTTACTGTGTCCACCATGTTCATCAAGTTTCGTATTCTGGTGGACATTCCACGGCCCGAACGTGTGAGATTATCCAGAATCTCCCTTGCTTCCGAGAAGCGCCCCTTGATACAACAGGTCATACACGCGGACAACCAATCGGAAGTTTTGAAGTCAACCTCGATCGCGCGTATCCCAAATCCAATCGGCGAAGCGGAATGTTTTAGTGCGAGACTCTTTCCCAAAGGAAAGTTAAAGGAAGATTGAGCGGTCGTCATATCGGATCTCATCGACTGAATGAGGTTTCCATCTTCCCATATTTCGAACTGCCCCTTTTCACCGGATTCCGACAACTCCAAGAATTTGAGTTCCAGAAAATCACCGGCATTGCTTTTCGCAATTTCAATTTCACCCTTTGAATTTTCAAGATCGAATGAGATCGTAGTTGAGTGAAGGAAACAGACGGGAAGAGAATGTTGGGAGAATTTTTCAATTAGATTTGATACTCTTTTGGATTCGGAAGCCAGATCGACAGAACCCTGATTATCGAAGACCCTGATTACATTCGATTGAACTCCCACGCGGACCCTTCCTAGAATAGGAAAGGGTAAAGAATCATCCAGCGGAGATTCAGATGGAGGCGCAATCAGCATGTCAGAAAGGAAATCGATCATATCGGGATCTCTGTTCACCTTAGAGAGAATCCTTTCTCTTTCTTCCTGGGTCAGATTTTCCGATTCCAGGGAGATAAGTTCATTAAAATCCTCTTCTTTCATTTTGTTCAATCTCACTTTCGAGAGAGGACCGTTCCAGCCCTCTTCACCTAGTACGACCCCGTTCGGGTCCATCTAACAGAAAATCCACGCGCTCACCCCTCTAGGATTTCCAATGTAACTCCCACCGACTCCATCTTGGCACGAAGAAGTGGCCTAATCCTTGAAAACCTCATCATTAAACTTTCCTTGGACTTCCCGGTTACCGCGGCCACTTGGTCATACTCCGCCCCCCTAGCCCGCAAATAGATCATGGAAACATCCTCGGGTTTCAAATCTTTGGTCTTGGCCAATTCCTGGATAGTCCGGCAGAAAATGTCCGATAATTCCCGGTTCTTACTATGTTGAAGCGGAGTTGAGTCGTCCGTAAGAAGAACCTCAAATAGATCTTGTTCGCCTTCTTCCGAATCAGACGCTTCCTGTTTGCGCTTGGAGTATTGATAGAAACTCGATTTGACATAATCCAAACAAACACTTCTAGTAACACAGGCAAGATACGCTGCCAGTGAACCCTTTGTCGGATCCCATTTCCGAAGGATAGAACAATCGTCTTTGAATATCTTGAGGGAGACCTCTTGCTGGAGGTCGGAATAATGGTCCCGCATCGCATGGAATCTGAAGATTCGGGACCGAATTATCGGCCCATAAATGCTCCACAGAGCGTCCCAGCCCTTCGATGGGTTTCGAAGGACAAGATCACGCAAGTCTTCATCAGATACTGAGGCGGTTGATTGATCCACCATTGGTTTCCGGTTCCATGCCAGGTCCAAGCAAAATGTTCGACAGTGCTAAATCATACCGGATAACCATGATGAAAGAATCCCATCTGTGGAAGGTAGGCGTGGCTCGCTGAACTTCCACAGATGGTGCAGGATTCGATGAGGGTTATGCGGCTTGCCCCCAACCCTCATTTTCTCTCAACCTTCCAGATTCCAGGTTTCCAAAATGAAAACCTAGCCACCCGGGTGAAATCGGCGAGTGAGTAAGATCGACTGAAAAAGATTCCAATTGATCAAAAACCTCCATAAAGACCTCTTTGTCAAGAATCGCGACCTTAGTTTCATTCAATCTCGTAATCGTTCGAGCCACATCGACTTTGTGTTCCTCAGACGTCGCACCATATTGGTTAGCAACAACTCTGAAAGGTTTTCCTTCAGGGTCTTCAATCTGTCCCCATTCACTGCTGTTTAAGTCTATCCAGTATCTCATTGGCCTACCTCCTCATCAAATTGTGTTTATGTGGAGGAGTACGATGCAGAATCAAATGACCTAACAGTTGTTTGTGAATATTGGTCAGGAGAAACTTGCAGCTGTGGTTCCCGAAAACTCATCCGCAAGGAAATTTGCGCAAGGATCTTCCCGAATTGGATTTGAGTAGTTCTCCATGGCAGGTTGGATTTGTGAAATTCATCCGCCCGGGTATACGCTCTCAAACAATTCGGACCATGAGGTGTAATCCGGTATATAGAATTTTCAGAGTTCGAGGAAATATTCACAGTTCGCTGACCAAGGTAGGATCTCGGCTGGATTAAGCAGCGCGTCTTTCGTAATGGTGGTGGAGGCTACCGATGTGAGGAATGCCAGCGATTCTCTGGTGCTCCGGTTTCTGCGCTTCTCTTCCCTCCGGGCTATCCATTGCTAGGGACAAATGGGTCCGGTATCGGATGTAGTATTCAATATACGATTTCACAACACGTCGCCGATGACACTCGCTGAAGGTGATGATGTGATCTAAGCATTCACGGTGAAGGCTCCCATTCAGTCGTTCCGAGTAGGGATTCTGCCAAGGACTCCTTGGAGCTGTTAGAACTTCTGTGATCCCCATCCTTTTTACCCGAGATTGAAATACAAGACCATAAATGGCATCTCGATCACGCAGCAGGTATTTCGGAGTTTCATCCCACGGGAAGGCGTCCACGACCTGCTGAGCCGTCCAGGTGACAGTTGGATGCTCGGTTACCCCAAAGTGGATGATGCGACGGCGATCAATCGACAGAAAGATGAGGACATAGAGAAACTTGAAACGGACGGTCGAGACGACAAGAAAATCCATGGAGAGAAGTTCTTTGGCATGGTTTTGCAGGAAGGATCTCAAAGTTGGAGAAGGTGGTTTACTAGGGCGGATTCTGTATTTCTTCGCAGTAGACTTGGAAACGTGAACACCGAGTTTGGCAAGTTCACCAACGATACGTGGAGAACCGCATAAGGGATTCATCCTCGAGATGGTTCGAATAAATTCACGAACCTCCTGTGAGATGACTGGCCGACTGGGCTTCCCCTCTCGAGACTTCTTCGTCCAATGATCCTTGAATCGTTTGCGCTGCCAACGGATAACAGTCTCAGGTCTCACAAAAACCAGGGCGTCTTTCCAACCCGACCATACCCTCGCAAGCAACACCCAGAAAACTCGATCCACAGGCTGGATATCGGGTCGGCTTGCTTTCCGCCGATAAATTCACAATTGGTGCCGAGAGCAAGGTTCTCAACTTCAAGTCCTCGATGAGACTTAAAAACGGATGCAATACACACGAGCAAGAGAATCACGAGATCTCTCATGGGGACTCCTGAAGGTGGATAACGACCCTGAGCGGGACAGGAAGATGAGGGTAATTGGCTACACTGAACAGGGCCAGTCCCTCATGTCACTTTTCATCGTCTCCTCTTACTTTTCAGCAAAACATGAATTTTCGGGAGGCACAGTTTCGGAAAAGGCCTCCCCATACGGTTTTCATCCCCGAGTTTGGACCTCCTAACTGCTTTGCACTTTCGTTGCACTTTGTCATTCACTGAGGGTTGGATGAGCGTCGAGCAAGCGTCGAATGAACGTGGCGCGCTCTCATGTTTGTTAATAAAACCTCGATTTTTCGAGGAAACTACAGATCCTGATATCGCCTCTTAATCCATTGGTTCGGGGTTCAAGTCCCCGGTGGCCCACCATTTTCTTTGCACACACGTTCGAATATCTATTTTGATTCCGGACAGCTTCGTTCTTATGAGAATCTCGTCCCGCGTCGCTTTCCGAAGAGTCGATTTGTTCGACCTGGCAGCAATCTCTCAGATGGGTCAGATTTGATGCTTCGTTTCTCGTTGACACCGAGTTAGAAAGAGTGAAAAATGTTGGAGCCTTTTGGTTTGCAATCAACGCGCCAGTAGCTCAGCTGGATAGAGCAACGGCCTTCTAAGCCGTAGGTCCAAGGTTCGAATCCTTGCTGGCGTACCATTACGGCATATTGGAAACTCTGAGATCCTGATCGCAACTTCGAATTGCTGCTCTTCGACATTGCGAGGGGCTCTATTGATTCTCCAGTTTGCCCTGGTTTGAAGGGCTATAGGTCGGTATACCGCCGGTCATCAATTCCTCAGAGCCAATCATCCGTTACCAACAATTGAATTCGAGCTGGAATGAGAGAACTTCGTTCATTGGAGCCGCTGAATCCCGATCGGTCAGTGTCCCTCGTTTCACTGAACCATCGCGTCCCTTGTAAGGAGATGGAGAAGACTTGTTGCTCCACGCGTCATTCTTTGATGCTGTACAATCGATACCAGATCCCATAGATTTCAGTGTCCCTCGCAACCAGGAACCGAGGAGAATTCAAAGAAGGGATTCTCTCCTAGATGACAGCCAAGACCTACGACCCCAATGATATGATCAACCGCCCTAACCTCCCTCAGGAGTGGGTGGATCGACTGGTTGTCGGTAGAACTCCTGTCCTCAATGCAATCGGTGACTTAGTGGAACGTGGGGTTCGCGCCAAGCGCCATGGCACCTGCCGGATCGCGATCGATTCTCATCTCAAAGTTCCCTGGTCGGGTTGTGGGGCGATAAAACTGGGCCCGCGGAATTCGTTCGAAGCCGCCCTTTACATCGATTTGAGTCGTTAGGAGATATTGAAGAAGTCGAAACAAAAAAGAACCCGATGCTTCTCCTCTGGCCCGCGAACAATTATTGGCACACGATTTTTCGCACCAGCCAACCCGGTTTTGTACAAGCTCGTTACAAAATATTGACTCACGGTTCAATCGATCCGGTTCAGACGACTCATGCGGGACTCGAGGCCATCGCTCCGGTCGAAATTCATCCAGCGGTTCACCTGGAATCCTCCATTTCGAAATCGCTGGTCAATGTTGAAGGAGAGGGAATAGTGCTCCTGCATACGAAAACCCCGAGGGAGGGAAAAGGAGTGATCCTTCTACCGTATCAGTTTCCCGACCACGGGTAGATCTGCTTCCAATCTTTTTTCATGTCAATGAGAACCCAGCCACGCTTGCCAGCTTCATCGAGCCCCTTGTCGAGCTTCCCGATGTGCGAATCGCGGTCGTAGGCGAACTCACGATCGGCGTCGGTATGATGGACAATCAGCCCGAGGCGAGGGCCTTCTCCAGAGGTCGTATATTCCAACATCTGAAAATCCCCATCCGAATTGCCGCCCGCCAAGATGGGGCGGCGTCCGATATGAGAGTTAATGCCGACCGGTTTGCCCGCTTTGTCATCGATGAAGTCCATTTCCGGTAACCGGGTAAGCACCGGATGGCCCTCCTTCACCTCATATTTCGTCTTGATGCTGGAACCCACGACCTGCTCAGGAGGAATACCGTAAACGCGCTCAGTCCAAGGCCGCATAAACTCGATGCCACCTCCTGAAACGATATAGGTCTTAAACCCGTTGGCGCGCAAGTAGTCGAGGAGTTCGAGCATCGGTTGATAGACCATTTCGGTGTAAAGTTTGCCGGACTTAGGATGTTTCGCGGTGGTAATCCAATCTTCGGCGATCTTTCCGAACGCCTCACTGCTCATACCTGCGTGTGAGGCGACCACCAATTCCAGAATCCCTTTTTGGCCAGTGGCAGCAAGCCCTTTCATGTTCCCCTTGAGCAAGGAAGCGAACGGCTCCTTAGTCTTCCATTCAGGATGCTCTGGAGCAATCTCCTTGACTCGGTCGATGGCGAAAGCCAGTTGAAAATATGTGGGTTGTTCTCCCCACAGTGTACCATCGTTATCGAATGTCGCGATCCGTTCCGCGGGGGGGACAAAATCGGGGGATCCCTCCTCGGTCACCTTCTCGACAAACTCGACGATGGCATTCTTCGTGTCCGTATCGTTCCAAGAGGGCAGCGGGTCGGCCGCGAAGGTAGGAATGATTGTTGATACCAACATCCCGAAGAGGAGCGCCATGAAGACAATTTTGGGTCGTTTGTTTTTCATCGATCTTAGCTCCATTTTGGTTGTAAGAGTTCCGGGCTGATGGAGGTGGGAATCCTCTGTCACCATTTATACTGAAGCGCGACTGCGGTGTACCACTCATTGTCTGGATCCACGTCGTCTTCAATCGAGTACTGGTAATTCAGCATCGGTGTCAGGCTTAGTTTTTCGGAGAGTGCGATGGGCATCGCGCCGGTAAAGGTCGCGTGACTCCAACCGGGGGCTTGGCGGGGAGCCCAGGCTCCACCGTTGTACCAGAGGTCGGCTTTCAACAGGAGACCAACCAGTTTGAAATTGCAGAAGGATAGATCTTGAAATGGGTGAAAATGGGACACCCCGTAATCGACCATCCATCCTTCCCCTTCTCGGGCGCTTCCATACGGCCATCCATAATAGAATCCAACATGTGGCGACAATGGCAACTTTGAAAGAGTAAAGACACTAAAGGCTTCCATATAGTCAAGTCGGCTGCTAGAAATGCCATAGAAGTCGTAATACTGTGCGCCCAGACTGACATCGATCTGGTCACAGATGGAACCTGCCCAATCGGCGCGGTAGAGGTTCGCATCGAAATCCTTGTGCTGAAAATTGGGCAAAGCCTCTGTGATCCAAGACGGAGCGTTGTCGGGAAGGATAGAGTCGCTTCGATCCGATGCCGTACCGATATTCGCAATCGTGAGATTAAACCCGGTGTCCCATAACTTAGCCTTCAACACATTTGCGTACATGGGGTTATCAAAAATATTATAGCCGCGCCACATCCATTTCGATGAGTAGGCGCTGGTGAAAGTCAGACCGAGACGGGCGTCATCACCCGCTGCCGGAGCCGGTGCCGCCGAACCGGAGTGATGCAATCCAGGGACGCCCTCCGCCCCTCCGTCGTGCGAGACCTGAGTTGCCTCAGCACCGGAGTTCAGTTCCGCGGAAGTGTTGTCTGACCCACCGTTATCTGCAACCCAGGTTTCCACCGATGGGGGCATCGCAATATCATGATTCGGAATTGACCCGAGCTCATCGATCGGATCGGTATATGAACCCTCAACCCAACCCTCGGTCTCCAATGTTTGCCACGTCCCTCCCGAATTCGCCAAGGAAGGCCAAGTGCTTACTTCTTCCGCATCGCAGAGACTCGGTCCCGTAGCGAACAGAACGAGCATCACGAAAATTGTCAGACTTCCTTCCAAAGATTGCTTAACGTGTCCTCTTAGATTCCCTCTCATGTCCGCCTCCAAGTTACCTCAAATAAATTATCATGACTCCCAATACCTGGGAGAAATCAACTCGTTCCGCTATCCGATTCGAACAGTGGGTTCGAAATCGTAGCGCCGTCTTTCAGACGGCGCTATGGACCCGACTCTTCGAAGTTGCTCGGACAGGGTACTAGAGAGCATCGATATCTGTGAACCCGGCCGCGACCGGATTCCAAGACTCGTCTGGATCGAAACCCTCGATCTCTTTGACAATCGCGTCGCCCTCTGGGCCGAGGTCTGTTTCGTATACGGTTCCCTCCTGGTTGATCATGAAACTCATGACACCCGTGGCGCCGTACTCCGCTGGCCAAGCGAGCAATCCAAACCCACCGGTCATGTTGCCATCGACCACGTAATCCTGGGCTCCGCCTGCCGCATTCTCTCCCTGGGATGTCAGGATTCGGTAGCGATAACCCAAATAGGGTTCGTCTGTAGGAGCGTGTTCGTGTAAGAGGGGGCCAAGGGGACTGAGTTCTTCTTCTCCTTCGGCGGTCTCCCAATAAAGGCCGTCTTTGCTCCCAGAAGTGCTCAACACCTTTTGGGCGAACTCAATCACGTCGTCGCCATCTCGGTCCTTGGAGGAGTATTCGAATTGAGCGTCACGGTAAGCCAGAAGGGCCTGCATGACTTCCAACTCATTTCGTCCGATCTGTCTTGTGTGAACTTCGTCGACACCAGCGGGGGTATCGAACATCCACCCTTCATCTCTGAGGACAATCGGAACGGGAAATGTCCACCCATGGTCTCCCACCGCCAGGGTTCGAGTGGTCTGGTCCTCAGGAACTAATGTGTTGCTCATCGCCCAGGCGCTGAGGAACTTGTCGGCCACCTCGGGGCCAAGTCCATCGGCGGGAACGAGATCCTGTAGACCCTCTCCGAAGAGAATCTGGAGTGCCGCTTTATCGGAGCGGGCCACCGCGATGACCAGATGATTGACCAGCTCTTCGGGAGTCCCGAAATGCGCCTGTGGGGACTCCGCCATTCTGGCCAAGCTGCCCTCCATCTCGACATTCTCCTGAGCGAATCCGAAGTTTCCCCCGGAACTGGCAAGAGCAAATGCGACAAACCCCGAGACAACTCTCGTACGAACAATTTGGAATTTATTTTTCATTGAATTTTTCATTATCATCGATCTCCTATCGTCTTCTTCCGCCACCGCCACCGCGAGACCTGCCGCCTCCGCCACCACTGTGGCTACGGCTTCCACCTGATCCGCCACGGCTGAATCCACCCGACGAAGCTCCACGACTCGAACTGCCCCGGTGGGATTGCATCCGGGTCGAAGATCCTCGGTTATTCATGCCGCTAAACGCATTACTACTCTGGGGCCGTGCGGTAGACCGTTGCTGACCTCTGTTTTGATATTGCCCTGCAGTGGATCGGTTGAGATTCTGCGTCTGAGGACTGCGGCTCCGAAGGCTTTCCGCGGCCGAATTGCCACGATTGCTGTAGGAGTGCTGAAAATTGGAACCGCTTCTATTCGAAAGACTCTGCTGTGAGGCGGAACGATTTCGGTTCGAAGCCTGTTGGCGAGATCCGGAGAGATTCTGATTGCGCTGGGGCGAGTTGTTTCGGTTGACCTGGTTAACCTGATTTCGAACCTGATCGCCGCCACGGCCGGAGAGTTGACTCCGTTCTCTTGCGGGGTCGATGCCTCGATTCTGCAAAGAGGCTCTCGCGGCGTCACGGTCTCCGGTGCGACCTCGGAAGGCCTCGCGTTTGTCGGAGCTGCTCGCGCGATCGCGGACTTCGTTCCTCTTGTTTTGATCCATCGAAACGTTTCGCCGATCCTGTCGAACATCGTTCTTCCAAGAAACATCGTTCCGATTGACATCTAACCGATCGTTCACATTGATGTTGTTGTAGCGATTCACATCGATATCGATATCATTGCGTCCCCAGTTGCAATCGCCCCAGAGCGAGTCCGCGACGGCGATCCCGGCTCCGAATCCAATCCCAGTAGCAAGTCCCCCGTAAAAACCATAACGCGGCGGTGGAGGATAGTAAAAAGGGGCTGGATAGCTGGGATACCACCAAGGCCCATATACCACGGTCGGATTGTAGGAGGGGACATAGATGACCTCGGGGTCTGTTGGCTCGATAACAATCACTTGGGGTTGAGTCTCAGCAGCTTGGTTCACGACGACGGGCTGTTCCGAGGAGTCCTGAGCCGGGGGGGTGTCCTGGAAAGTGACCGTCTGTTGCTCGTTCGATTCGAGATTCCCCTCTTCCTGGGCTTTTCGTCGAAGAACCTGGACGGAGTCCATGACTCCATCGGGGTTCGAAAGGAAAGTGTCGCCCAATTCGTAGACCCAATCCGGTTTGTCTCCCATCATGGAGAGTGCCAGGGGGAAAGCCACCAACGATGCCACACTCGGATCCCATTCCTTGTCCTGGACCGCCTTAACTGCGGCGTCGCCTTCCAGACTTTCGTTTTGCTTGGACCATTCTGCCGCCTCCGCCACTTGATCAGGGTAAGTGGCCGCCATCAACACTTGCGAAAGCAGGGAATCCGGATAGAGGGCGATGGGCGCGAGAACTTGTTCCAACTTCGCCTGCTCCGCTTCGTCCGCGAACGCGCCTTGATATGGTGTGATCCATATGCACAGTAACAAGACGAAGCGACCGTATTTCAACATTTCATTCATCGTTTTTCTCCCTTTCAAAATATACGAAAAGATTGCCGCTGATCTTTATTAACAATTTCGTCACCCTCCTATTGTTCCTTGCATTCAGATCATCGTTCCACAAGGATCCTAGATCCGCCTATTCAGACTCTTTTCTGCTTCCGTGTCAATCTTCTCATCGGATCACTCGTTGATCTTCCTCATTCCTGATCACCCAAGACGATTCCTCCCATTGAGTGAAAGTGGCCGCCATCTCTCACGGAGACGGCGGCCTTATTTGTTGATGGAACTACTTGCCGGTCGCGGCGTTATTGATCTGTTCCTGCACTTTCTCGAGGTTAAAGGAACCGGGTGTCTGGCTCGGTGGATACTCGGCCAGTGTCTTGTAAAATTGGCCGGCTAGCTGTTGCATCGGGACAATCACATACGGCCGATCGAGAAACCAGTCGTGGTAGACGTTTGCATCGATCTGGGCCTTTTCGAACGGGTCGCGCCTCAGGTTGAACAACAGCGGAATCCGAAGTTCGGTAAACGGTTCGCGCCAGATCTGGAAAGCGTCCGCGCGATTCTCAAGGAAGACGGCTTTCCAGGGGCCAAGACGAATCGCAACCATCTGACCGTCGTCGTTGACATAGTAGAACACCTTGCGGGGTGAGGCCTTTATGTTCTCATCCAAGTTTTCGTAACTATCCGCGTTTGACAGGTACTCATTCATATCGTACCCATCGAGGTGCTGCTTGTACGTCCTCCCGATCGCCTCGTATCCGTCAAGCATGTCTTCCTTGAGGTCCGTCTTCCCAGCAGCGGAAGCGAATGTGACCATCCAGTCTTCGTGGGCGACGATTCCGTTCAGTGTGACACCCGCCGGGTACTTCGCGGGCCAACGAACGAAAGCGGGCACGCGGTAGGCGCCTTCCCAATTGCTATTCTTCTCTTTGCGGAACGGCGTATACCCGGCATCCGGCCAGGTGTTGAAGTGCGGACCATTGTCCGTGGAATAGTGAACAATCGTGTTCTCGGCAACACCGAGCTCGTCCAATAGATCGAGCAGCTCGCCAACGTGCATGTCATGTTCAACCATACCGTCATGATACTCGTCCCCGCGCGGTCCAGCGAGACCGGTGTGTTCTTCCTTCACGTGGGTTCGAAAGTGCATGCGCGTGCCGTTCCACCAACAGAACCACGGTTCGCCGGTCTCGTGCATGCGATTGATGAAGTCTTTCGCGGCGGCAACTGTTTCATCGTCGATGGTTTCCATCCGCTTCTTCGTAAGCGGACCGGTGTCTTCAACCGATTGAGTCCCATCTCCGTTAGCC
>JAJDBZ010000058.1 GCA_029261095.1 Candidatus Omnitrophota bacterium
AATTCCAAGGTGGATCCATGGTGTTCCCCGACTTCTGGGGAAACCGCGTAGTTCCAAACTGAAGTGTCAATATAGAAGGAGGGCGATTTACTCATCCTCTCCTCGCTCCTCGTCTTAAGAATTCATGGTGCGTCTTTAGTCTTCGGTCCTCACTTCCCCCACTTACTCTCCAGCAAAACCTCTTCCGCCTTCTTCGACCAGAGACCCTTTCGGACTTCTTCCTTCACATCATCGGGGAAGGGGAGTTGGTCGGCGAGGTCCTCGATGGGGGTGAGGGGGAGGTCCTTGCATTGGGGATAGATCAAAACCTTGTTGAAGGCTTTCCCTTCTTTGACTTCGAGGACACCCTGTTTGGCCCCTTCGATGCCCACCACCGCCCAGGCGCTGGAATTTGTGTCGAGCGCAGAGGACTCGACCTGCTCGAGGACCGCTTTCATGTCATCGATGCGACTGCCACTGTTGCCGGTGACTGTGATCTGATCGTAGTGGATGTCGCCCATGTTGAGGGCGCCGGTACCACGTTTGAATCCCGCGAAAAGGTTGAGCACGCCATAGATTCGAAGTTTTTTCATCGCCTCTTCAATGACCTCGGGGACCGGGCAGAGGGCGACCAGGTAATCGAATCCCTCCGGTGCGAGTTCTTCCAGTTTCGAATCGAAATCGGCGGCGTTTGGATTGAGTGCTTCAAACCGGACCCCGGCTTTGGCAGCCATATCGGAGTACCTCGCACGGACCGATTCGAGTCGCGGGTCGCTGATATCGGTCAGAAGGACTGTCTCCAGGTTTGGCGCCTGCGCGGACATCTTCACCGAGAACATGCGGACCAAGTGCATCTGCCCCATCGGTCCCGCCCCCCCGCACAGCCAGACTGTCTTATCGAGTTCCCCGACATCCGCTCTCGCATAAGAGGCTTGGACACAGGCCCAGGGTTCAACCAGAGCAACTTCGGAGTAACCCGCTTCGGTGTTGGTCACCGGTATCAAATACTCCTGAACCTCTGGTCCAAAGATTCCGTAATCGCAGAATCCTCCCCAGACATCGTAACCGACTGCTTTGCCATACTTGAGCATGTCGGCCTGAACGATGAACCGGTCGCCGATTTTGTATTTTTCCTTCACATTTTCGCCGACTTCGACCACGGTCAGAGCAAGTTCGTGCCCCGGCACCACTTTCTCATCGGCAATGTTGTATCCCACGAGTCGTGGGTGGGAGTCTCCGGCTGAAATGATTTTCACATCGGAGAAACAGATGCTGTTCACATCGGTCCGGAAGGCGATTTCATCCGGTCCCGGTTTTCTCCTCGTCCCCCGAGTCAGGTCGAGGTGCTCGAAACCGGCGGCGGAGAGTTGCCAGGTGCGGGCCTCCTCTGGGAGTGAATATCCGACAGATTTGTATTCTTGAAGTTGATTCGACATGGGGGAAACTCCTTGAGAAATCGTCCTCCGGGCTCGCTGTGAGAAGCCGCTCTTTTCACCGGTAAATGGGAATCCAAAACCGAAGAAGCCACAGCTTCCCACTGGATTCCCTCGTTTGCCGGAATGGGGCCTCACATGAGCGAAGGTTTCAATTACTTGAAATAGGCGGGCATTCTACACACTTTCAGTTAATCTCAAAGCAGTGCGGACAAGGGGGACCGGTTTGCTGTGTTCGGTTCCATCTTGCGGGAAATTCCATAAATTCTTATTCTTTCGCCAGAAAGTCCATACAAATAAAGATTTTGGGTGGTGGTATTTCCTCGATGCTGAAACTGGCACTCGGCACGTTTGTGATTTTTTTCGTCCTGTTTGTGATGGTGATCATTCTGAAACGGTCAAAATCCACGGAGGAAGATTTCATGTTCGATTTCCGGTCCTTCGAACCGGAGGAACTAGAACGCCTGAAAGGGAAAGGGCTCATGTCCGAGGACGAGGCCAAGAAGGTCCAATTGGTGATCTCTGACCGTGCCACCGAATGGACTGAACACCGAAAGAAAGAACTAAACGATAGCCCCGTCGACATCAATACCCTGCTTTCTGAGGCTGATGGCTACCGACGGAGCTTTGAAAAATCGAAGGCCGAAGAAGAAGGCCCTGAAGAAGATCCCAAAGAATGATCATTCCACGTTGGTTTCCCCGAGTATTTTCCCGCGACCTAGCGGTCGACCTGGGTACCGCGAACACGCTTGTCTATGTCAAAGGGCAGGGGATCGTTTTATCTGAGCCTTCGGTGGTTGCGATCGATAAAGTCAACAACAAAGTCCGCGCGGTGGGAGCCGAAGCCAAAAAGATGATCGGCCGCACCCCCGGAAACATCGTGGCGATCCGTCCGATGAAAGATGGAGTCATCGCCGATTTCGAGATCACCGAAAGAATGCTCGACTACTTTATCCGTAAGGTCCATAACCGCAGCGGGTTTTATCGTCCGCGTGTGGTGATTTGCGTTCCCTCCGGTATTACCAGTGTTGAACGACGCGCGGTTCGGGATAGCGCCTGGCAAGCGGGCGCCTCTCAAGTCGATTTGATCGAGGAACCGATGGCTGCCGCCATCGGCGCCGATCTCCCTATCGAAGAGGCGAGCGGAACGATGCTTGTAGACATCGGAGGGGGAACAACAGAGGTCGCTGTGATTTCGCTTGGTGGAATCGTGGTCAGCCGATCAATCCGAATTGCCGGCGATGAAATGGATGAAGCGATCGCCGGATACATTAAAAAGAATTTTAACTTGATGATCGGGGAACGGACCGCCGAACTGACCAAGATCAAACTTGGATCAGCCTCGCCGAGTGTCGAAGGCGAACCGATGCAGATCAAAGGCCGCGATTTGGTGAGTGGCCTGCCAAAGGTGATCGAAGTCGATTCGGCCAAGATTCGAGAGGCCCTATCGGAACCGATCAGCGTTGTAGTCGAAACGGTCAAAAGTGCTTTGGAGGAGACACCGCCCGAATTGGCGGCAGATATTATGGAGAGGGGGATCACCTTAACTGGAGGGGGATCGCTTTTGGGGGGGCTGGATGTTCTTTTGAGCGAAGAGACTGGAATTAAAGTTCAGGTCTGCATGGACCCGCTCACTGCGGTGGTGCTTGGTACGGGGAAGGCGCTCGATGAGATGGATCGCTATTCTTCGGTCCTTCATCGTAACGAATAATCTGTTCCTTCCCTCATTCGACTTGACGGTCCAGCTGGATCGACCAATCCTACAAGCGACAGCCCCATTCGTCAGGGTTCGCCTTTTAACGCGATGCGCGCCAATAAATACTCTCAAGTCGCTTACCGGTCACGGGTTGCAGCAACCGACTCCACGTCGGGGGCGGCGGGGTCGCAGAGCCCTGTACGATTTCTACCCCTATATCTCATTCTCATTATTGCCTCCCTTGGAATCATCGCTTTGGATGTTCGCTATGGATTCGAATGGTTCAATCACTTTGTGGGGCGCGTTGCCAACCCCTTAGTATTGACACTCGACCGCGTGATCAGCCCTCTCTCTTCTTCTTTCAGTTATGTTCACGAAACTCTCGAAGCTCGCGAACAAAACGCGGATCTCCGGAACAGGTTGACTGAGCTTGAGCGAGAAAATCTGTCTCTCAAGGATGCGGCAGTTGAGAATGAAAGATTGAGGGAACTTCTTAATCTAAAGGCCAATATTGCCCCAAGTGCCATGGCGGCGCCGGTGGTTCGGTATGTGGATCAACCCGGGAAATGTCAGATGGTGTTACGCGCTGGTGAAGACCAAGGGCTTCAGGTCGGTCAGCCGGTTTTGTCCGATACCAATCAGCTGCTGGGAAGAATCATCGCCACCTCTCCCACTACCTCCACAGTCCGCCTCATCCGCGATCCGATTTCGAAAGTTCGGGTCACCCTTGAGAGGACTGGGGCCCAAGGGACTCTGTATAGCCAAACAGGGAATCTTTATCTGCGGTTGGAACGTGGGGAGAACATTCGCGCGGGAGATCGTATTGTGACCTCTCATTTAAGCCAATCTTTTCCAGAGGGCCTGGCTATCGGTGAGGTCTCAAGAACCGCCTCCGACCCCGAATCGGATCCGATGGTGGCGGTCGAGATGGGACTGACGAAGAACTATGCGATTGACCCGATTATTCCGGTTTCGGATTGGGGGAGTTTTCGCGAGGTCCTTTGTCTACCCGGTTCTCACCAGACAATTCTCGAGAAATGGACCGAGGACTGACCCATGGAGAGTCTACGATTTCTGGTTTTCGGAATTCTTCTCGGTCTGGTTCAGGGGTCGCTCGAAAAGTCTTGGGGTTTTGCGGGTCCCGCCCCTGATTTCCTCTTAATATACATCGTGTGGTTAGGGATCTCAGGAAGAACCGGAATCGCACTATGGGTCGCCTTTCTCGGTGGGCTGGTGCAGGATTCAGTTACGGAGATGGACTTGATGGGAATCCATTCTCTAGGAAGAACCGCAATCGCTTATCTGCCAGAATGGGGACGATTGGTTCTTGTTTCCGAAAGTCGTTTTTCTGGGGTTCTTCTGGTGGCTGCGGCGACGCTCCTTCAATCCATGATCGTCCTTTCAATTCTACAGACCCTTGTGCCGGAGACAGTTTGGAGTTCGGCGGTCCTTTATCATTGGGGGTTTTCGATTATCCTAAACGGAGCAACTTGGATGATTCTTGGATTCCTGATTGCTCCGAGAGAAAAGCCTGAGTTTGCCACCTAAAGCGATGTCCAAATTCATTCGATCGCATCCAACCTCAGATAAGATCCCTGAAAGGGAGCGAGACCTTCTTCTTCGACGGGCCGATTTCTTCCGATTCCTGCTAGTAGGTGTCTTTGCCCTCCTTACCTTTCGGCTTTACACCCTTCAGTTTCTTACCGCCAACGAGTTCACCGGGCTCAGTGAGAAGAATGTCGAACGGAGGATTGTCCTTGATCCGGTCCGGGGCCGTTTCTTTGATCGCAATGGGAATCTCCTGGTAAAGAATGAACCTTACTATCGGCTTGTCCTTGATCGTTCCTGGCGCGGGAAGACTGCGGATGGTTTATCCATGAAGGAATGTTCCGCGACGCTTGAGAAGATCTCGATCCTACTCGATTGGCAAACTTCCCGAATTGACGATTTCACCCCGATTCTAAGGGCAGTGTTTCGAGGTTGGGTCCCAGAAGAGTACCGATCGCCCAGTGGCTATGTCATTCTCCAAGACCGTCTCACGATGGAGGAGATGATTCGCATTGAAGAGAACCACGCGGACCTTCCCGGGGTCCGAGTGGAGGAGTGTGAATCGAGAATGAATAATCGTGGGAGGTTCGCCTGTCACGTACTGGGTTATGTCGGTCCAATCCCTCCGAATGATTATGAAGAACTGAAGGATGAGGGGTATCGGATGACCGACTGGATCGGACGCTCGGGACTCGAACGCGGGTTGGACGAAATCCTAAGAGGTCAGCGTGGAGAAACTTGGCAGCGACGGTATGCCAATAACCTGATCGAAGACGAGATTGTCGAGCGAAGATCGCCGCCGGTTCCCGGTGAGGACTGTTATCTATCCATCGACAGCGGTCTTCAAGAATTAGCGGAATCCCTACTCGAAGGAAAGCGTGGAGGAATCGCCGCAGTCGATCCGAAAACGGGATTGGTGCTGGCGCTTGCAAGTAGTCCAGGTTATGACCTCAATTTGTTTCAAGGCGGCGTTCGTTCGGGGGATTATAAGGAATTACTCGCCCATCCGGGTAAACCTTTCATCGACCGTTCAACTGGAAAGGGCGGTTCGGGATACCCACCCGGATCGGTGTTCAAGATCGTTACCGCTATTGCCGCTTTGGAAGAGGGTTTGATCCAACCTGGAAAAACCTTCCACTGTGCGGGGGGAATCCCGGTGGGCAGGAAATTCAAGAAATGCCACCACCGAAGAGGAGGGCATGGGTCCCTCGACTTTTATGGAGGCATGGCAAAATCTTGCGATGTCTATTACTACCATTTAGGCGATCTCTTAGGGGGCGAAACGATATCGAAATACGCGAGAGGTCTGGGGCTGGGTTCGAGGACCGGTTTGCCTGCGGCTCTCCAGGAAAACCCCGGGTTGGTTCCCGATCCCGCTTGGAAACTTCTTTACACCAATGAGGGGAAATGGGTGCGCGACGATACCTTAAACATCGCCATCGGCCAGGGGCATTTGTTGGTGACTCCGTTGCAGATTGCCCTACTTACCGCTTTTGTTGCCAACGGTGGAGATCTTCTCACCCCGCAAATTATCTCCCATCGACGAGATGCCGACGGAGCGCTCACCTGGAAATTTACCAGGGAACTCAGGGATACTATTCCGCTAAGTGAAGAAACTCTTACTCATGTCCGTGAAGCGCTACGTCATGTGGTCGCCGACCGGTCAGGGACGGGTCGCGGAGTTCGTATGGAGGAGATGGAGGTTGCCGGCAAAACGGGAACAGCTGAGCATGACCGCCGGCCCTCGGATGCCTGGTTTACCTGTTTCGCTCCATTCGAGGATCCGAAGATCGCGTTGGCGGTGGTCGTTGAAGAGGGAGGCCATGGAGGCGAGACCAGCGCTCCGATCGCCAAAGAACTACTCCTTCACTTTTTTCAAGAAGATCTGTTTCAGGAAGACGACCGTCTGGCAGAGGGCCAGGTTAATCTTCGTTCTGGTGCAGAGATTCCATAAACTCGCGATAGGTAGCGCCCCGCGCGACTTCATGACCCCGGTGATCGTAGGCGATCATCACTCCGCGAACTAATTTACCGTCCTCACTCACAAAAACATCGTTGAGGTTGCCCGCTCGAATCGAAATCTTTTCATGATTCTCTCGATTCGAGGAATGATTTTCTCCCATAATTAATCTCCGAGCGAGGCACGGATCTTCAAATCCTCACGTTTTATTGGATCTCGATGTCGGGGTAAAATCTCCCCATTTCTCTTATATACGGAGTCAGGAAAGATTTTCTTACAATTATTTTTTGGGAACTCCCTTGTACCCAACCCAGCATCCCCTGGAAGCGCGATGGTTGTTCACGTATCCTCCTCCACTTTACACCCAGAAATCCCAGAATCCGTGAGGTCGGTTTGAATGGAAAGCAGTGAAATCCGGGCAAAATTCCTGGAATTCTTTGAAAAGAGGGAGCACCAGCTCTTTCGCAGTGATCCTCTGGTTCCGAGCAATGATCCCACACTGCTTTTCACGAGTGCGGGAATGGTTCAATTCAAGGACCATTATTTGGGGAGAAACACCGATAATGTGACTCGTGCGACCTCCTGCCAAAAATGTTTCCGAACCACCGATATCGAGAATGTAGGCTATACCGCTCGTCACCATACCTTTTTTGAAATGTTGGGAAACTTTTCATTTGGTAATTACTTCAAGCGTGAGGCCATCCAGTGGGGATGGGAGTTTGTCACTGAGGTTTTGAAACTCGATCCTGAGCGGCTTTATCCCACTGTTTTTGAAAGTGACGACGAAGCGTTCGAGATCTGGGAAAAAGAGATTGGGGTGCCTGGCAAGAAGATACAGCGGTTGGGGCGCAAGGACAATTTTTGGGGACCAGTTGGGGATCGTGGTCCCTGTGGTCCCTGCAGCGAAATTCTCTATGACCAGGGCCCCCATATTGAGGACCAGGATGACCGGTATCTAGAGATTTGGAATTTGGTATTTCCCCAATTCGATGCCCAACCGGATGGAACCTTTCCAGAACTTGCCAGAAAGGGAATCGATACCGGAGCCGGGCTAGAGCGAATTGCTGCAGTTATGCAGGGGGTCGATACAAATTATGAGACAGACTTATTTCGGCCCTACCTGAACCACCTTCAAGAGATATCTGGAAAGCGATTTGGCGAAGATCATGAAACGACCTGCTCCATGCGTGTGGTGGCCGACCACTGCCGTGCAGCGGCTTTCGCCATTACTGACAAAATTGTCCCCTCGAATGTAGGGCGCGGATACGTTCTTCGTAGAATCATGCGAAGGGCGATGCTTCATGGACAGCGGCTCGGTCTCGAAAAGGGGTTCTTCGCACAGATGATCCCAGTGGTGGTCGAAAGGATGAAGGACATCTACCCCGACTTGGCACAGGCGAAGGACCACGTCGGCCGCGTGGTCGAAAGCGAGGAAGATTCCTTTCATCGAACTCTAGCCAGAGGCAACTCGATCCTTCGCGATCTGATCGAAACCCTCAAAAGTGAGGAAAAAGAGACCCTGCCAGGGTCTGAGGCATTCCGTCTCTATGACACCTATGGGTTCCCACTCGAATTGACACTCGAAGTCTTGGCCGAAAACCAAATGACCTGCTCACGCGAAGAGTTCGAGGCTCAGATGACTGAACAGAGAGAGCGAGCCAAAGCCGCATGGAAGGGATCCGGGATGCAGGCTCTCGCGGATGCGGAGGGAATCGAATCGGTTTCCGCAACCGAGTTTGTAGGCTATACCGAATACGATTGCGAATCCGAAGTCCTCTACCTTTTCGATGGTACGGCGAAAGCGGATACGCTCGCCGAAGGGATGGAGGGGTCGGTCGTCTTGGACCGCTCTCCCTTCTACGCGGAGTCGGGTGGCCAGGTCGGCGATATCGGGACCCTTGAATCCGAAGGCATGGTTTTCGAGGTAACCGACACACAGAAAAGTGCTAATGGCGTCTTTCTCCATCAGGGAAAAGTGAAAAAAGGAACACTCAAGGTGGGACAATCATTAACCGCCAGGGTTGATGAGGCGACAAGAAAGAAAACATTGCCCCACCATACAGGGACTCACCTACTCCAAGCGGCGCTCCAAAAGGTATTGGGGGACCATGTCCACCAACAAGGATCTTTTGTCTCGCCCGATGTCCTCCGATTTGATTTCAGCCACACCCAAGGAATGACTCGCGAAGATATCGGCAAGGTGGAGAAATTGGTTAACCGCTGGGTATTGTCCGACTATCCGGTGGATACTAGTCATACTTCGCAAGACGAAGCCCGCGCATCGGGAGCGATGGCGCTCTTTGGGGAGAAGTATGGTGAGGTGGTTCGAATGGTTTCAGTCGAGCCCGTTAGCCGTGAGCTCTGCGGCGGCACTCATGTGAACCGGACGGGAGAAATTGGGCCCCTCTTGATCCTGTCCGAGGAATCGATCCAGGCCGGTGTGCGCCGCATCACGGCGTTAGCCGGGGAGAAGGCCTACGAGGAAATCAAGAGGCGAGACGAGGTCTTGGCTCAACTTGCGAGACAACTCAAATGTCCCCTCACCGAAGTGGCCGATCGAGTCGAAAAACTCCAGGCGACATTGAAAGAGAAGGACAAGATGATCAAAACTCTCCGCGAGCAGGGGGGAGGCATATCCATCGACGATCTCTTAGGAGATTCGAAAACGATCAATCTCGGTGGGGAGGAAGCCATTCTTGTCGCCGCCAAGGTGGAGGCGATGGACACGGATTCGATTGAAAGCGCGGTGAAAAAGATTTCAGAGAAAGTTCCCAAAGGGATCATTGTCCTCGGCGCTGCCATCGAGGGGAAGGTGGTCTTCGTGTGCAGTGTCAGCAAAGACCTGACCGGCAAAGTCAAAGCGGGAGATATCGCCAAAAAAGCCGCCGCAGTTGTCGGCGGAGGGGGCGGTGGTAAACCCGAGTGGGCTAAAGCCGGCGGCAAAGACCCATCGAAACTGGATGAAGCGATCTCCTTGGTCGAGGGATTTCTCGAGTAGATCTAGAATGAAAACGGAAAAAGCCAAATGGGTTGGAATCGGCTTCCTTATCCTTTTGGGTTGTTTCTATCTCTCAAATCTTTACGAGGAGAGGGAACGTTCCCTTTGGGATTTCAAGACCTATTACTACGCGGCTCAGGCTTTCCGTGTTGGGCAAAACCCCTATGAACCAACAGTCCTAAGTGAACTGGCGGGCGAGGAAATATCCCTCCCATTCCTTTATCCACCCTTTACTCTAGTCTTCTTTCTTCCACTCACTCTCGTTCCCTTTTCATCGGCTTTCCTGCTTTATTTGGGATTGAAACTGTTGGCTGTCATTTTCTTGATCTTAATCTGGCGCTCTTTTCTGGGGAAGGATTTTGATTTTTTATTTTTTCCCTTCGCTCTGGTTGTGTATAACAGCGCGATACCCCTCGATTTCGCAGCCGGGAATATTTCCGTCTTCGAACAGATACTCCTTTGGGGAGGGTTTCTCCTATTTCTACGCGGCAACAATCTCTATTTCACTTTTATGGTTGTGCTGGCGTCCCTATTCAAGACCACGCCTCTCTTCTTTTTGATTCTCCTGTTCTTTTCCAAAGATCGTCGAGGGTGGGTTTATTTCCTTGGGGGGCTAGCCACTTTTGGCATGATCCAAGGGATGGCATATCTCCTTTATCCTGGTTTGATGCATGACTACTCGTTCGATGTCGACCGTATACTTGGAGACCATGAATCCCGTGGGCTTTGGAATCCATCCACATTCGCTTTGATCCGAGATGTTTCATACGAGGCGATAACCAGAGTCGGCGGGGAAGTGGGAATGCGGGGTCCGTTTATCGCGTACGCGCTAGTGGCTGCTGGATGTCTTACCATGACCCTCAAGGCTCTTTGGAAGATCGGGAGTGGTGACGGCGTAACGGATTCTGAAACGGACCGTTATCGAATTTGTCTCTTATCGCTTCTATATATTCTCCTCGTTCCCAGGCTTCAGGTCTATTCGTATCTCATTGTGATTCCCTCCACCTTCTATTTCTTAAAGCGATGGGGTGACACAAAAATCTATCCCCTCTCTCTTTTCTTTCTCATGTCCCTGTCCGCCAAAGATGTATTCTTCCCCGGGGTAAAGCAATTCTATGACTTCTTCTGGGATTACAGTCCACTCCTAGTGGTTGCATTCATTTGGGGCGCGGAGATTGTTTCCAGGTGGGACACCGATGAGGCGCAAGGATTCGACCCTAGTTCTCGATAGAACTTCATCACGACTGAATTCGAAGTGGGTTCAGGTTGTTTCCGATTCCTGATCCTTCCGCGAAGGGATTCCAAGAACCACCTTCGTGCCTTCTCCCTCTTTACTCTCGTAACTCATTTCCCCGCCGTGGCTTTCTATGATTTGCTTGGCGATCGAGACGCCGAGCCCAACTCCAAACCCTTTGGTGCTATAAAGGGGTTCCGCGACTCTCGATACAAGATTTGGAGGA
Organism: Candidatus Omnitrophota bacterium; assembly: GCA_029261095.1. GTDB lineage: Bacteria > Hinthialibacterota > Hinthialibacteria > OLB16 > OLB16 > JACKFH01. The sequence continues at coordinate 11,075 of JAJDBZ010000058.1, forward strand.
ATCCCTTCTCCCGTGTCCTCGACGCATATCTCGACCCACCCGTTCTGGTCTCGACTTGAAAGCGTGAGCGTGTTTTCTTCTTTCGGGGATTTGCACTTTATCATCGCATCGCAACTGTTATTAAGAATATTGATCATACAGCGTCGAAATCGTTCGCGATCGAGGGGAAGTTTCGTCTCCGATTCGAAATTCTTAACCAGACGAACCGCTGAGGGGAGATCGTATTCATCCAAGACCTCATCAAGGAACCGGTTAATATCTGTCGTGTCATACTCGAGCTCCTTGAATCGAGTGAAATCTAAGAGCTCTTCGATGATCCGGTCACATCTCAGAATGTTTCGCTCAATGCGGTCGAAGGTACTGAGCAGCTCGGGGTGTGCCTGCAGCACTTTCTCTCTCAGGGTAAAGAACGATCCACGGATCGTCCCGAGCGGATTTCTCATCTCGTGGCTCACTGTGGCGATCAGTTCCCCAAGTGCCGCCAGCCGCTCGTTCTTCACCAACTCTTGGTGAATCTTTTCAATCTCCTCAGTTCTTTCTTTGACGAGATCCTCAAGTTGATTTCTGTACTTCTCTAGCTCAATTTCGATGAGCTTTCTTTGCGTGATATCGCGTTCGATCCCCCATACGCGGACCAGATTCCCGTCCTTTACGATTCCATGGGCGCTCGTAAGGATATACCGCAAGGATCCGTCAGGTTCTCTCCTGGTAACTTCTCCATCAACGACCCTATAGTTGCATTCAACAAATTTCTCGAACAATTTCTCGTTCTCATTATTCCAGATACTGAAACTATGGTAGCGTTCGCCTATTAATTCCGAGGCGTGATCCCTTCCATATGTTCTCGCGAACCGGTCGTTGCATTCTACGAGAATTGCAAATTGGGAAACCTGATCGACTTGGTGGCTCTGCGGAATATCTGTTGAAATGGGGGGATCGAACTCGAAGCAAAAGATTCCCTCGGTGATGTGTTCGATATAGGACCGGAATCGCTCTTCACTGAACGCTAGCGCTTCCTGGACGCGCTCTTGTTCGCTATTGGCAAAGGACAAGGCGACACAATCTGAAAGACCTCCGCTAAACGATATTTCGTCCCCCGTCCATGCGCGTCTTTCTCCGGTATGTTCCAGGCAGACCACACCGGCAACTTTTCCTGACAGATGAAAAGGAGAATCCAGCATTGAGGAAATTCCGTTCGGAATTAAATAGGTCTCTTTGAAATCGGAAGTTCTTGGATCGATTTTCGCGTCGTTTGCATCGATAACCCTATCTGAGACAAGTGCCTTAAAGTAGTTCGGGAAATCGCTGGATCTAAGGATCGAACCGGAGGTGTGCTCATGGGTGGAATTTGAATAGAGGTCTACACATTCCATTTCCGATTGAGTTTCATCGAACAACCAGATGCTGCTTCTCTCCACGTTCAGGATGCTACAGGAGGTTTCAGTCACTTTCTCGAGGATCTCAGATAGATCAATTCCAACTCCTCCACCCAGTGTCGCCAGCTCCTTAAGTGCGGTTTGTTGTTGGTTGACCTTCACCAGAGAGGTTAGTGCGGATTGTTGGTGTTGTTTTTCTTCGGTGATGTCTTGCAAAATTCCCAACGAACCCTCCAACTCGTGCTGGTCATTTCGAACCATGACCGCCGAATTGGAGAGCCACTTTTCTTGCCCATTTTTTGTAAGGATTCGATAGTCAGCTCGCCAAATCAGGCCTTCCTCTTCGTTGACTTTCTTGACAGCCTCCGGGGGTGTGAGCCCTTTCAGATCGCCATAGAAGATGGTCTCCTGAATTAGGTCGGAGAAACGGGCGTTTGAAAACTCCTCCGGGGTGAGTCCTGTCAGTTCGGTAATTCGTTTGCCAATGAACTTGTACGAGTCCGGATCGTAGACCTGGAAATAGGAGACGGCTCCGGCGATCTCGATCGCCTGACGGTAAAGCCCCTCTCTTTCACGGAGTGCCTTTTCCGCCTCCACCCTCTCCGTCACATCCCGAGCTAGGGCGAGGATGAGAGAGGTTCCTTCCGACGAAAAGACTCCCGCCTTGATTTCAACAGGGAAGGTCGACCCATTCTTTCTACGATGGAGGCCTTGAATGGTCGCCGACCTCGAGGGGAGAGTTTCAAGGCTTGCCCAAAATCGGTTCGCGTCATTGAGGTCGATCTCAGACTCGATATCGCCTATGTTGAGCTGGAGGAGTTCTTCTCGGGAATAGCCGAGAGAATCGCACGCCTGACGGTTCACATCGGAGATATTTCCTTCCATATCATGCAGGAAGATCACATCTGTTGCGTATTCCACAAGGGTGCGGAACCGTTCCTCACTCGCTTTCAGCGATTTATTCGATTCCTGGAGGACCAGATGAGATTTCTTTCGAACTCCCCAATTGACCATCAACGAGAGAAGGACCAGGGCAACCAACCCCCAAAGAATCGGGTTCATGAAGAAGGGTGCGGCGACCGCGAACCGGAATGAAGCCGGGGTCGGGTCGATATTTCCATGACGATCGGAAGCTCGAACCATTAGTTGATACTCTCCCGGTCGAAGAGAGTTGGTGACAATGCTGTTGTCGCGTCGGAAGGGGGACCAATCAACTTTGTCTGTCGGTTCTCCCTTGAGGGCCAACCCCCATGAAAAGAGAAGTTTCGAATAGGGTGTCTTGTTCCACGCGTCCCATCCTCGAAGCGAGAAGACCCCGATCCCATGCGGTCCGACCTCGCGCGGGCCCGCTGCAATCCTAGTCTCTGGGGGATCGGTTTCGGGGTTGTAACGATAGACCCCGTCATGGTAGGTGGTCAGAAAAATATTCCCCTCACGATCCTCGAAGATTCCTATCACCGGATTATTGGGTAGACCATCTGGGTGACTGAAATTTACCAATCTGTCCTTGTTTAGGAACCCGACGCCAATCCAGCGGTAGGCGATCCAGAGATTCCCTTTTCGTGTTTCGTGAAGGTGGGTGATAGAGTCACTGAGAAGGTCGGTATTCGATCCAATGTGGCGGATAGTACCTTCTCTTAGAATGTAAATCTCAGAACCATAAGTGCCAAACCAGGTCTCTCCATTGCGGCGCTTCAGGATGTCTCGTATGGTATCGTTTTCCTTTAACCCCTCATCTTCTCCAAACCGTCGGATTCCATCCTCGGACCATATTTCGAATCCGTTCTCGAACCCGACAATGAATTCATCTGGTCCTCTTTCTTCCACTGTGTAGGCCCTACGTTTTGGATAATCCTGGATGTCTTCAGGGAGATGGATCCATCCACCCTCGCGCTTTTCCAGAACTCCCTCGTGTCCCAGTAACCAAAGCTTGCCCCGGGATGTCTGAAAGAGAGTTATATCCGGTCCGAGTCTGGTGAGTTCTTCGGATTCGAGGGTGGCTCCGGTCTCTACGGATATCTTCGACAATCGAAACCGAAAACGACCTCCATCTCCTGTGGTTAACGCCCAAAAGGATCCATCCCTCGGAGGAACACACGA
>JAJDBZ010000571.1 GCA_029261095.1 Candidatus Omnitrophota bacterium
TCCGGGGACTCGATTAAATTCAATCGGTTCTCCCTGGACCATTGAGAGGACCCCTGTTTCCGGATTCACCGCGGGGATATCGAACTGAACCCGCAACCTCTCGCTGTCTGGAATCGCAAGTCCGAGGATGTCTTCCACATCGACATAGGTGTAATGATAGAGATCCGGGCCGTTGAAATCGATTCCGTAGATTGCACCGGTAATGGGGTTACGGTCTTCGGGGTAAGGATATCCAAAAAGTTCAATCAACCGATTGTTGAAATCGGATTCACGGTCCTCCACATTGTTATTGAACTGTTCCTCACCATCTTGGTTTCTGCGTAGGTTGTTGGCCAGATCGTTGGCGTGGTTGAACACCACGATGGCGTTATTCAACATCTGCACTGCACGTTCGTAAATCTGTTGGAAGTGTGTTTTCCCGGCCTCGATCTCCGAAGGACTAATATCGAATGGAACCACGTTCTTGCTTAAACCGAGCGGGTTGAGACCCGCATCGGCCTCATCCAAACGGGTCTGCAATTCCTGAGCTTGAAGCGGAAGTTCACGGAGTTCCGCAACGGTGGTCCGATCCACCTGGCTAAGCGTTCCTTCGTTTTGAGGATTATCATCAATCGCTGGCAATCTTGAATTCGCAACCAGCCAATCGAATTGTGTACCCATGTGACCACGTCGGGCCCAATCGGTGACTCCCCAATTCCGACCCTCAACCTGGTCTGGATAACCCTGCCACTGTCGGGTGGGATCCTCCAAGTATTGCTCCTTGTAAGTGAGATCGAGAATTTCCAACCCGGTTTTGGCTCTGGCGGATGCAGTGCGAGCAAATTTTCTTTCATGAGTGTAACTCACCGTTACCGGATCTCCGTCAACGAGAACCGCTTCTGTTCGAACCGGCCAGTTGAAATTCGGATCTCGAAGAAGGTCATAATAGAATTTGATGGCGGTCAGGTAATGTCCGAACGCGTCTCCGTGTCCTTGTGGGAACTTCCTCTTGGCGACCTCTTCACTCGCGGGCTCAATATTGTATGTGTTTACATACGCGACCTGCCCATCACCGCCGGTGAAATTCCAGGGGAGGCGGTTAAAGAAAGGACTCCGATCAGTTGGGGTGTCACGGTCATCACGTCCGCGTAGTAGCATGAGTTCTTCATAAAGGAGGGAGTTCTCGCTGGTCGGAAGCTGGTCCTGGAATGCAAAGATAGCGCTTGCATTCACCTGGGTGCCCGTATCGATTGCCACCGTTGGATCCGAAGCATCTCCAAAAGCCTCGTTACCGATGAGCATGTAGAAATCGGCGAGTTGACCCGCCATCAAGATAAGCGCTTGGTCTGCGGGCGGATATTGAATCCCAAGATGCAGCGTGAAACTCTTTCCTCGGAACAGAACTGCCTGGTAGAGTTCGATGAGTCCCAACGAATTCAGGTGGTCGGCGTTACAACTGAAAGCAACCACATCCGAATAGGGTTCTCCAAGCTGCTCGATCATGCTGACATAAGTTTCTACCCGTGAATCAGTGAAATCCTGGACCCGTTGGTCGAATGGGTTCAAACCTCGTTTAACCCGCTTGATCCAACCCTCCGCGATCTGGGCATTCGTGTATTCGCTCTCCACCACCATGCCACAAGCCGAGGAATAGCCACGCGTTTTTACTCGGAACCAGTTGTCGGTCAGCGTCCGGACATTGGCGCCACGGACCACAATTTCGTTTTGGCCTTGAACCCACCCGATCGCATTGTCACGCTCGGGGTCGACATAGTCGTCCCAAGGGTTGTTGGGGTTCACTGCGGGGCTGCCAGGATCGACATCGTCGTAGTCATCCGGGTTATCACCCGCGGCCACTTGCCAGAAGAATTCGAGATCGCCGCAATCTCCGCCACAGTCCCCCGTCCAACGAAGAGTAATCTGCTCGTCAAAGGGGCACTCCGGCGCAATCACCTGGATAGAGCCACGGAATGGCGGGCAACCAACTCGAAGAGTTTCAACAATTACTGGCTCGGTAATGTCATCGCGACCGTTGTAGCCGATGACCACCCAACCGACATCGATCGAAGGTCCGCTGGAAATCGCCAATCCCCAACTGGGACTCGGCGGTTCGGCGATATCGCCCACTTGGCTCATACCTCCTTGTTGGGATGCAGCATAAAGATCGTCAATAGCGTCGCGAAACTCGGCGTGCTCAACTTTGTCAAAGGTCTCTTTGATGAGGTCACGGTCGGCTTCGGACATGATCCCAATCAGTTCTTTTCCTTCAACACCTTGGAAGACGAGTTGTTGGGTGGTGTCGTCATAGAAAAGGCGATCTTTAATATGTTGCGGGAGCATCGCGAAGGCGGCAAGGAAATCATCAGGAACTTCCGCCAGAGTCACCATTGTCGGTTTCCAGGGAAAGATGAGGGTCGCACCGGCTTCGTTGTACAGAATCTCCGCGATCTGGAAGCCGCTGCGATTCCGGGTCTGTCCGATGTCGAGGGTGGTGTAGACATCGGGGCTGGAGAGCGGAGGGTTTACATTCGGATCGGAGGGGATGGTCGGCCAACTCACATTGAATGTGACATCGAGCGGGTCGCCCGTACCGTCATCGAGCCAAGGCATACAACCTTCGCCTCGCCAGTTCTCGTAGAACTCACCAAGAATGTCGATCGTACCATCGATCCCTTCTCCACCACGCGAAAACCAGAGGTTGCCGCGACTGTCATTCCAGATGAACTCTGTCGTCGGGTCGTTCACCACGCTGTTTTCGGGGCAGAAGGAGAGTTCAAGGCCGAGCGGCGATGGAGGTGTCATCACCTGCCCGACCTGGCGTGGGTAGTCAAAGGTACAGGGGCCGCTGGTCTCATTATCGCAGGGGCACCCCTGGATCGGGTTTCCTTCAGTGATTTCCCGGACAACACGAATGACATCAAACTCCCAGGCATCGTCTTGATTGGGATCCTGATATTGGACGAGGACATAAGGGTCAGAGGCCCCACCAGGGTTAATCGGCGAATTGAGATCGTCCCGGGACGCGAGGATCGAATCGCCGGGGTTCGTGTTCCAGGCGGCGTGTTCTTCATTCGGGTTATACCCCGGGAGATTCGGATCGCCTTGTTCGTAGATGTTGAGGTTCGTGTGTGTCGTCGGCGAGAAGGCCCCGGAGCCGGCCTGGTTGGCAATGATGATACAGCGGTCGGGAGTGTTCGGCCAAAAGCAATCGTAGAGAATCGGTCGAACGGGCCAACAGACATTGGCCGGGTCCCCTTGTTGCGTCGTCCCTTGTTCGTACCACCACATCTCGACCACACCCCGATTGATCGGGAAGACGCGTCCCGTGAATGTGGTGTTGTCATACACCTGTCCGCCGGGATCGTAGTTGGCAGCCTCACCATCGAAAAGTAACCCATCATTACACTCCCCGTCGTGCACTGAATCGAAGAAGTGAGCGCCAATGGTCCAGTTCATGAAAATGAGGTGGTCGGCGTGGTCGTCGGTGTCCACCACCTGGAACGAGACTGTTTCCCCGCCACCGATAGAATTTTCGTCGGTATACATGACGGTTGCCATTCCTGGAGCCACCGTTGTGAACTGGCGAGCGTTGATGTTTGCGTGTCCGGGCGGATCCTGGTGCTGGATCTGGGCGCGGGTGTGTGCAGTCAGGTCCACCGCCGGAGCTCCATCACCCCGAACATTAAGTTGAGGATCGTTCGGCCAAGTCGCGGAATACCGGTCTAGTTCGCAGTACCAACAGACTGCTGGAATATCGTCTGTCCCATCCAATCCTCTTCCGACTCGAGGCCAAAAGATTTCGATATCGCTCGGGTTTAGGGTGGGTTGGATGGCAAACACCTGCCACTGAGTCGGCCCTTCGCTGGATTGTTGGAAGACAAAGGCATCGCCCGAACCGGTCAGCCCTCGACTAACCATTGGCATGCAGCCGTTGTCGATCAGGTCCATACCGACTGGCAGAATCCGTTGACCCACAGTGGCGCTTCTAACCGAGGGGAAGGTGCTACGGACCCCGACAGCTTCGAACGCTAGGGGTCTTCCCGCATCGGGTTGCCCCTCTCGAATTCGATACTCCAACACGAAGAGACCCTCTTTGTGAGTTTGGATGAACGTCTCGCCCTCGGGTCCCATTGCAAGAAAAGCGTCGGCGTTTATCAGACCGTTGTCCGGTTCCGGATCGGGTCCGATATTCGAGTTGTAGTGGATGATCACATCGGTGAGTGGGGATCCCCCAAACCCTTCAACGACAGGAGACAGATCGACCGCTGGTGCGCCGCCCTCTTGGGACAGATCTGTGCGGTAAGTGCATACGCTACTCCGAGTGCCGATCTGGTAGGAGACAGTGACCGATTCGACACCCGAAGCCCAAACGATCTCGAAAGATCCGCGATCATTGGCGATCACTCGGCCATCGTATGGGTGTATGAATGCAGAACTAGCCGGATCGATGATGGGAGGAATGACCCACTCCCCATCGCTCGGTTGATCGGCCCCCTCCGGAGGAGCGAGCACGGTTCCGATCATCATCCCGCACGCATCTAACTCACCGTCCATGTCCTCGTCGAGACTCGGATCGGCGGCGATTTCACAACCATCCATGATACCATTCTGGTTGCAATCACGGAGTGCTAGTTCGCAACTATCGATAATCCCGTTCGAGTCGCAATCCAGCGAAGGGTCGGCGGTAATGTCACAGGTATCGATCAGTCCGTTCTCGTTGCAATCGATGGAGGGATCGGAAGCAAGTTCGCAAGCATCGATTTTGCGATTGCCGTCACAATCGAGGCTCGGGTCGGCCACTGTGTCGCAGTAATCGAGGGTCCCATTTAAATTGCAATCGAGCGAAGGATCAGCGTCTAGTTCGCAGGCATCAATCTTGAAATTGCCATCGCAGTCGAGACTCGGATCGGCGACTGTGTCGCAATAGTCGAGGATGCCGTTGAAATCACAGTCGAGTGAAGGGTCGGCCGCCAATTCGCAATCGTCAATCTTGCCGTTGCCATCGCAATCGAGGCTTGGGTCTGCGGCGATGTCACAGACATCGAGGATTCCATTGGTATCGCAGTCGAGTGAGGGGTCGGCGCCGAGTTCGCAGTCGTCGATCTTGCCGTTGCCATCGCAATCGAGGCTAGGATCCGCGGCGATCTGGCAAGAATCGAAGAGATCATCGCCATCGCAATCCAGGCTCGGGTCCTGTTCTATTTCGATGTAATCCGGCACGCCGCTGTCATCGCAGTCGATCTGGAACTCATACGCTCCCATGTCCACCACGGACATGTTTGCACCGTTGTTGGGGAAATCGGTGTGGTCGACAATGCGGCGGAAACCATCGAAATCGATCATCAAAGAACCTGGGACCGCCGTGTCATCACCGGCATCCACCGAGGGAGAACCAAGGGTTAGGCGAAGATCGTCGTCCTTGGTCCCCGCGAGACCGTCCGCTCCCTGCGGGTTCTGGAAGAGTGGATCGTGGGTGGGGAGGTCCCCGATGACTCGGACTCCAGAGAATCCACCCTCTATGTTGCTGTCTCCGACAGTGTAGGGACCGGAGCCCGCCATTTGCATCATATCGTCTGAATGGTTTCCCCAAACGATGGAGTTGCGGATTCGGATATCTTCGCTTGCGTAGACTCCGCCCCCCTCTCCGATCTTGTCCAGATCCGAGAAGGCGTCGTTCTCGGAAATAGTGACATGGGTCATGTCGAGAAGATCGACTGAAGAATGGACGTATATCGCTCCCCCGCGCGCCTCTCCCTGGAGAGAAAAACTGAAACCGAATGGTTGGTATGGGTGCGTTTCGTTGCCCGAGAAAATACAATTGTGACAACGAGCGTCCCCGGATCCGACATAAAGTCCCGCCCCCCAACTCGAGAAATTCCCGAGGAAAGCGCAGTTTTCAAAGAGAGGATTACCCGAAAAAGTGGCCGCTCCCGCACCCGCGGATGGAGTGGTGTCATTTTCATTCAGCGAGGAAACATACGCACGGTTCTTGATAAAGCAACAGTTTCGGATCGTCAGTTCCGAATCGGTCATAGTCATGCCGCCGCCATAGGCGGCACTAAAAAATCCGAACGAGCCGGGATCCCTGACCGCCACACCGCCGGTGATGGTGAATCCATCCAGGAGTCCGGTGTCATCGACCGAGAATGCTTCAACGACATGATTGCTGTTGTCGGAAATATTCTGGAAGTTGGGTCCATCGTCTCCTTCATTGTCTCCGGTAAGGATGGTCACGTGGTCCTCGGGGTCCCTCAATTCGAGGGCCGATGATCCACCGGGAAAACCGGGCGCGAAACCTCCGTACACTTCCAATCCGCTAATAAGTTCGAAGGAAGAAAGGATTTGATCGTCTTCGGGAACTTCGGTTGCGGACCCGATGGGAGAGTAGACACCCTCGGCCACCCAGATCTCCAGCGGTCGGTAGAGTGTCGCCTGTTTTCCAAGGTTATCGATTTCCATAAAAGCGTCGCTCAATTCGTTGTAAGCGTCCGAGGGGCTCGACCCGTCATTGTTTCCTGCGGCCACCTTGTCCACATAAATTCGTCCTGGGTAGGCATCGCTCCCGACCTCGTAGGCGCCGAGATCCACATGAGGTGCATCGCCATCTCCCAGGTTGGGGGCTCCCGGGTGGT